>JAJAZB010000399.1 GCA_026785975.1 Cytophagaceae bacterium
CCACGCAATCTATGTCATCTTTGGGAGACGCATTTTCGTTGGGTTCAAGCTTTTTCTACTCACCAATGACTGATGGACAAGTTGCATTATTTTAAGCGAACAACCTCGGATTCAAAGATATGTGAGTTTGGTGCCATTCTTCGGCGTATTGCTTGCGCTCTTGGTCAGACGATGCCATGTGGATACGTTCAAGGTATCGTTCCGCTAAGACAAGGGTGGGCAGCACGTTGGTTTCCATGTAATAGTTCGTTTAGACGAAAAATCATATCTCGGTACTGAGCCGCTTTTTTCAGAATAGAGTTAAAGGTTTCGGAGTCATCATACGGCGAATAATCCAGAATTTTTCTCTCTTAGATTCGCAGTTGACGCTCAAGTTCATGCTTGAGGGCCTGCGGCTCCCGCCGTTCTTTTTCATCCATGTCGTTGAAAAATCAGTTCGCCTCTGCCGTGTCCACAGGCAATGTTTCAATAGCCGTATTTTTGCAAAAGAACTTCGGTTTTGGCTGCTAAAACGTCCAACTCATTGATTAAGTGGTCAATGGTCGATCTCCGCCGCTCGAAATGCGGGGCGACTTCTTTTTTCTGTTCGGGCGAAAATGAGTCGTAAACCCGTCGCCATTCGGTGACGATGGCCTGCTTTTTCGTGGTGGCTACTGCTTGTCGGATCCGGGCCGAGTATGATTCGGCGATTTCCAAAGGCGTGATTGTTTCAGTTTTCATCGAACATACGGTTGACTCGTTTTAACAAATCGCGGAAGTAAATCGCTTTTTCCGATTTGAATTTATACTCTTCTTCGTCACCGTCAAGGGGAAAGTCAATAATTTCCTGATTGAGTTTCTGTAAAATCCGTTCGAATTCACTCTTCAAAGCCTGTAACTCCCGCCGTTCTTTTTCGTCCATGGCCTTGAAATTCAGTTTACCTCCGCCGTGGTCAGGTAGCCTACCAGCCGCTGTTCGAGTTCATCCACGGAGAGGTTTCGGTAAATTTCGCCATTGGCCGCCAGGGCAATTTCTCCTTTTTCCTCCGAAACCACCACAATCGCGGCGTCGCTGTGTTCGGCCAGACCAATGGCGGCGCGGTGGCGGAAGCCCATCGACGGCTTGATTTTATCGCTCTCCGACACGGGCAATACACAGCACGCGGCTTGGATGCGCCCGTCGGCGATGATGACGGCCCCGTCGTGGAGGGGGCTGGTTTTGTTGAAAATTGCCAGCAGTAAAGGCTTGCTTAGCACGGCGTCAAGGGGCTTGCCTGATTCGATGTAACGCTTCAACTCGTCCTCTTTCCGAACCACAACCAAGGCTCCGGTGCGGCTGGTGACCAGGGCTTTAGTCGCTTCGATGAGCGGTTGCAGCGCCCAGGTCGTTTGGGTTTCAACTTTTTGCTGGAAAAAACGGCGAAACAGCGGGCTTTGCTGAACATTAGTCGAGCGGCCAATCAGGAGCAGGAACCGCCGGATTTCGGGTTGGAAAATAATCAGCAAAGCCAGCACGCCGATGCCCATAAACTGCCCCAGAATCGTTGAGAGCAGTTCCATGCCCAGCGCCCGCACCACCAGGTAAAACCCGTACACGAGCAAATACCCCAGAAAAACCCGGCTGGCCAGGCTCCCCCGAATTAGAAAATAAATGCGATACAGCAGGTAAGCGACCAGCGCGATGTCGAGCAGGTCAATGAAATCAATGGTAAGAAAACCGATTTTGAACATGAATAAACTTGAATTGATCGGGGGAAATAAATGGGATGAGGCGGGCGAAACTACCGATAAATTCCCTCAATTCTGGGTATCGCTACTCAACTCGCGCAGGATTTGCTGCGCCGCGATTGAAATCACCGTGCCCGGCCCAAAAATCCCCTTCACACCCGCCTGACGCAGAAATTCGTAGTCCTGCGGCGGGATGACGCCCCCGGCAATGACCAGAATATCATCGCGTCCCAGCTTTTTTAACTCGTCGATCAATTGCGGCACGAGCGTTTTGTGACCCGCCGCCAGCGACGAGGCCCCCACGAGGTGTACGTCGTTTTCGGCGGCTTGCAGCGCGGCCTCGGCGGGGGTTTGAAAGAGCGGCCCGATGTCGACGTCGAAGCCCAAATCCGCAAAACTCGTCGCAATCACTTTGGCCCCCCGGTCGTGGCCGTCCTGACCCATTTTGGCGATCAGGATGCGGGGGCGGCGGCCTTCCCGGGCCGCAAACTCGTCGGCCATCCGGCGGGCGAGTTGGAAGTTTTCATCGTCGCTCACTTCGGCTGAGTAAATTCCTGAAATACTGCGAATAGTGGCTTTATGCCGCCCAAAGACCTTTTCCAGGGCGGTCGAAATTTCGCCCAGCGTCGCCCGGTGCCGGGCGGCTTCGATGGCCAAGGCCAAGAGGTTTGAGGTTTGAGGGTTGGAGGGTTTGAGGGCTGCAACTTCTGTGATTTTAGCCAGCGCGGTCTGCACAGCGGCTTCATTGCGGGTGGCTTTAATCTGCTGTAAACGAGCCACTTGGGATTCCCGTACCGCTTGGTTATCGATTTGTAAAATGTCTAAATCCGACTCTTCATCCACCCGGAATTTGTTGATTCCCACGATGATATCCTTGCCCGAATCGATCCGGGCCTGCTTGCGGGCGGCGGCTTCCTCGATGCGCATTTTGGGCAAACCCGTCTCGATGGCCTTAGCCATGCCGCCCAATTTCTCGACCTCTTGGATTAGCCCCCAGGCTTTTTTGACCAGTTCCATCGTCAGGTATTCGACGTAGTAGCTGCCGCCCCAGGGATCAACGGCGCGGGTTAGGTTCGTTTCTTTTTGCAGGAAAATCTGGGTATTGCGGGCGATTCGGGCGGAAAAATCGGTCGGCAAGGCCATTGCCTCATCCAGCGAATTGGTGTGCAGCGATTGCGTTCCGCCAAACACCGCCGCCGCCGCTTCGATGGTCGTGCGGGCCACGTTGTTGAACGGATCCTGGGCAGTCAGGCTGTAGCCGGAAGTCTGGCAGTGGGTGCGGAGCGCCAGTGATTTGTCGTTTTTGGGGGAAAACGTCCGAACGATTTTGGCCCAAAGCAGCCGCTCCGCCCGCATTTTGGCGATTTCCATGAAATGATTCATGCCAATGCCCCAGAAAAACGATAGGCGGGGGGCGAAGTTGTCGATGTCGAGGCCCGCGTTCACGCCGGTTTTGAGGTACTCCCAACCATCGGCCAGCGTGTAGGCCAACTCCAGGTCGGCGGGCGCACCCGCTTCGTGCATGTGGTACCCGCTGATGCTGATGGAATTGAACTTGGGCATCTGCCGACTGGTGTACGCAAAAATATCGGCGACCAGGCGCATCGACGGTTCCGGCGGGTAGATGTACGTGTTGCGCACCATGAATTCCTTCAGAATGTCGTTCTGAATCGTCCCCGAAAGTTGCGCCGGGGCCACGCCCTGTTCCTCCGCCGCGACGATGTAAAAAGCCAGGATGGGCAGCACGGCCCCGTTCATGGTCATCGACACCGACATTTGGTCGAGGGGAATCTGGTCAAACAACAACTTCATGTCCTCGACACTGTCGATGGCCACGCCCGCTTTGCCCACGTCGCCCACAACCCGGGGGTGGTCGGAATCGTAGCCCCGGTGGGTCGCCAGATCGAAGGCCACCGAGAGGCCCTTTTGCCCGGCGGCGAGGTTGCGGCGGTAAAACGCGTTGGACGCTTCAGCGGTCGAAAAGCCCGCGTACTGCCGGATAGTCCAGGGTTGTTGCACAAACATGGTGCTGTACGGCCCGCGCAGGTACGGCGGTAGGCCCGCGCCAAACATCAGATGTTCAGCGGATTGCAGGTCTTCCGCGCCGAAATGAGGTTTCAACGGAATTCCCTCGGCGGTGCGGAAAGGCTTGGATGTTGAATGCTGAATGCGGATCGCCGCCCGGCTGAATTCTAAATGCTGAACACCCTTCAGGTTTATTTTTGAAAAATCGGGTTTCATGGCTGTTTATGCGCTAAAAATTTTTCCCACGCTTTTTGAACCAGTGCCCACGTCAGCGTTTCGAGGAAGTACGACCCCGCCGCCGGATCGGCAACCTGAGCGAAGTAACTTTCGTGCCGGAGCAGGTTGGATACGTTGCGGGCGAGGCGATGACTGAAGGCATCGGGGTGGTGTAAGCTACTCACCGTCAGGGCATCACAGCCGCCCACCAGCACGGACATGGCCTCGGCAGTAGCCCGGATGAGGTCGGTAAACTCCGTTGCGTCCGCGTGGGGCACGGCGTGTAAAGTCGTCGCGTGGACAAAAATTGGGGTTGGGGCGACTTCGTAAGCCTGGGCAACGTGGGCGACCAAAAAACGCAAGGCCCGGATTTTGGCCAGTTCGGTGTAATAATCGGTACCCGCTGTCAGCGAAAACTCCAACCGACTCAGGACGTGTGCGGCGGTCAAACCGCGCTCGGTGAGTTGGTGAAGAAGTTCGGTCAGGTACGTGAGTACTTCGGTCAGGGACTCGACCGGCTGGGGCGTGGCGTTATGAATCGTGGCCACCCGGAATCCGGGTGAGTCGTCGGTCTGGATGAAAAGTTCGGCCCATTCGTCCCAATTGGCGGTTTGGGTATCGTGCAGACTGCCCCGCCACTGATAGCCGATAAACGTTCGGAGGTGATTCGTTAGCAGGCGGGCCGAACCGGCAAAACGGAACGTAACGGGCGAATCGCTCAATTTGATGCCGTCGAGCAGGCGGGGCAAGCGCAGGGTTTTCGGGTCCGTGGCCCGTAAATCAAACGTGAGTGCATCGGCTCCCTGCGTCAGGGCTTCGCGGGCCAATTGGTTGGCAGTCGACTCGTGTTCAACCAAAAATTCAACCCGGTTTTCCCAACCCGGCGCTTGTTTCTGGGCGGCTTGAATGGCCGCCAACGGCAGCGTTTCAAGGTCCTCGGCGGTGTAGTACGGTTCGAGCGTCAAGCCCTCGGGCGTATGCCAGAGTAGGGTTTCCATAAAATCCTTGCCGCGTAACTCCCGAAGCGCCTGCTGTTTCCAGCGGTCTTTGGTCGCGGGCAGAAAGTCAGCAAATAAGTACTCACTCATGGAATCCAGGATTGGGCTGTTGCCTTAAAGGTACGTGGTGAAAAATTGAAAGTTAAATATTGAGAACTATTGAACTATTGAACTGATGTTACGCAAAAAACGCACTCGCCCGTCATTGCGAGCAGACGCCACGCGGGAAGAAACGGAGTGACTGACGAAGCAATAACGGGGGTCTGCTCGCCTGCGTACCATCAGCTATTGAACAAGCAACTTTCAATTTTCAACTTTCAATTTTTCATTCATTAAACCCTAAAATTCCCCTTCGGCGGCGACCTATTTTTTCTATCTTTGCTACCCTTTTTCCCTCAGCCTTCACCCAAAATACGGTTCAAATTTATGCAACGCGAGGTCAGGACGGTTTGGAATAACTGCCTTCGAATCATCCAGGAGGGGATTCCGGAGCAGAGTTTCAAAACCTGGTTTGAGCCGATTGTGCCGCTCAAACTTGAAAACCATACCCTGACCATTCAGGTGCCCAGCCAGTTTTTCTACGAATGGCTCGAAGAAAACTACGTCCACTTGCTGCGAAAGGCCATCGACGCCGAAATTGGCCGCCACGGCTTGCTCGAATACTCCATCACGGTTGACAAGGGCGGTGAAAAAAAGCCACCCATCGACATCCGGGTTACGGCCCCCAAGCCGTCGATGCCCCCGCCACCACAGCGTCAGCGGACCGTGGAACCCGACATTCGCAGCCCGTTCAACCTGCCCGACCTCGACGGCAACGAACTCACTTCGTATCTCAATCCGATTTACACGTTCGACAACTACGTCGAGGGCGACTGCAACCGGTTGGCGCGCGCGGCGGGGATTGCCGTGGCCCAGAAACCGGGCGTTACCTCGTTCAATCCGCTGATGGTTTTTGGGGGCGTTGGTTTGGGCAAAACCCACTTGGTGCAGGCCATCGGTAATCACATCAAGGGCCACAATTCGGGTAAATTTGTGCTGTACGTGTCGACCGAGAAGTTTACCAATCAGTACATCATCGCGGTGCGGAACAACAACGTGCAGAATTTCAGCAACTTCTACCTGCGGGTCGACGTGCTGATTCTGGACGACGTGCAGTTTTTGAGCGGGAAAGAAAAAACGCAGGAGACCTTTTTTCACATTTTCAACCACCTTCACCAGTCGGGCAAGCAAATCATCATGACTTCCGACCGGCCTCCGCGCGAATTGCAGGGCCTGGAAGACCGCCTGCTGTCGCGCTTCAAGTGGGGCATGACGGCCGACCTGCAAACGCCCGACCTGGAAACGCGCATTGCCATCATCCTCAAGAAGTTGCAGGCCGATGGCATCGACATTCCTTACGAGGTGGTCGAGTACCTGGCCCATTCGATTGATACCAACGTGCGCGAACTCGAAGGCGTGATCGTTTCGCTAATGGCCCACGCCTCGCTCAACCGCCGCGACATCGACCTCGATCTGGCCCGCTCCACGCTCCGCCACATCGTGGTGGATAGTGAAAAAGTAGTGACCGTCGAAGGGATTTTGGAAGCCGTGACGGGGCATTTCAACGTGGAACTCTCCGAATTGAAGGGCAAAAGCCGCAAAAAAGAAACCGTGTACCCCCGGCAGGTGGCTATGTATCTGGCGAAAGAATTTACTGATTTGTCGCTGAAATCCATTGGCTACCACTTCGGTGGCCGCGACCATAGCACCGTCATTCATGCCATCCAGACGATTTCGGAGGCCATGCAAACGAACAAAAAAATACAGGCCGAAGTCAATCAGTTGCAGCGGCATTTTGGGGGAAAGTAAGGGTCGTCCGACTACACGCCTAACTTGAAAATCCGTCACCTAACCAACCGCGCCCTTGACCGCCCCGCCTACGACGCCTGCGTGAGCGCCGCGCCCAACGGGATTATTTACGGCCTGTCGTGGTGGCTCGACGTGGTGTCGCCGGGCTGGGAAGTACTCGTTTGGGAAGGCGAAGCGGGCAACTATCGGGCCGTGCTGCCGATTCCTGTTCGGCGACAGTTTGGCGTCCGGTTCGTACAGCAGCCCTTGTTTTGCCAGTTTCTTGCGATTTTTTCGGTCGAAACCCTCGGGCCAATTGAACACGGCGCTTTTCTCGACGCTTTACAAAAACAAGTACGATTCGTAGCCCGGTTTTGCCTGACCGAACTTTCAACCGAGGAAGTTGAGGCCGTTAAAATCCGCCAAACCCACCTGCTTGGTCTTACCCGACCGTACGAAACCATCCGGGCGGGTTACAACGCGGATCGAAAATTGAACCTGAAACGGGCCGAACAGGCGGGCTGGGAAATTATTCAGAGTCACGAAATCGGCACCCTAATTCAGTTTTTCCGGGAAAATCACGAACACCAAATTGCGGGTGGTACGGCGCAATGGGCGTATCCGATGCTCGAACGGCTCTTTGCTGGGGCTGAACGCCGGGGCTATTCGACGCTCTGGTACGCCAGCAAAAACGGGCAGGTAGAAGCCGGTGCCTGGATAGTGACTTGGAAAAACCGGGCGATTTACCTCTTCAACGCCGCTACGCCCCTCGGACGGCAGGGAAATGGGCGAACCTTTTTGCTCGATCAGTTTTTTCGTGAAAACGCGGGGAAAGAGTTGACTTTTGACTTTGAAAGCCCGGAGATTAGGCCGATTACGGAGTTCTACCAGAGTTTTGGCGCAAAGTCAACGCCATTTTTTGAATTAAGCTATAATCATTTACCCGGCTGGGTCAATGCGCTTTGGCGAGTGAAACAATTCCTAACGCGGTGACTCAAAACCAGCGCATTTCTTTTTTTAAACCCTTATATTTTTTCAAATCCATCTCGATGGAACCCAGCGCCAGGTCAACTTCGGCTTTGATGGGTACCCGGTTTTCGTCGTCGGATACCCAGATGCGGATAGAATCGTTGTCTTCAAAAAAGTTGTTTTTGTTGGGCATCATCGGGATGATTTTAAACGCGTTGATGCTGCCAAACTTGGTTCCGATGATCTCGCGGCCCCCGTACCGGACGCGCATATCGTAGAACTCGTTGTCGTAAAAAGCCTTCACGCTAACCACCTCACCCTCACGCATCCGCCCGAAGTCGAGGGTACGCAGGTAAAAATACCCGCTGATGACGTCGTGGAGATTGCCGGGGGATTTGAGTTCTATTGTCTCTTCCTCATCTTTTGAAATCACTTTGGCCGAGGCGTGATCGAAATGCACCTTCTGATTTTTACGGTACTTGCCTTCACGCTGGCTCATGTAAAACGCCTGCGGCAGGATCGTGGACGTATCGATGTAGGACTGCCAGGTATCCCGAACGCGCGTCACCAGGTCGAAGGCGCCCGTCGTGCGGCCATTTACATCGACCCGGTAGCAGGGCCGATTATTGACCTGATGCAACCGATTGCTGACATCGACGGTGGCTTCGGCGGCGTTGATGAAGCCGTAGTGAACGCGATATTCCAGGTGCTCACCCGTCACAAAACGTTCTGCCGACGCATAGTCCGCCGACGCTGAATTTGCAGAAGTTCTACCGCTATTTTTAGGGGAATCGGTTTTGAATCCGGCCAGTGCCAGCAGCCCGAAGGTCAGGCTCAGGACAGTGGTTGCTTTCAGAACATTCGGTTTCATACTTGCGTAAACAACGTATTTTAAAGAGAGGGATACTTGGTTTTTAAGTACAACAAATACTTACGAAAATCGCCGCCAAATTGGTTGCGAAACGCTTCTTCAAACTGATTGCGTTGGGCATTGTACGTGGCAAAACCCACAAAATAGGCGTTGTTGGGTAATTGATCGCGCCAACGTCGCCTGCTTCTGGGCGTTTTTAAATCCCGGTACAGCGTATCAACTGAACGCACAATTTGGCGAATGAGTGTAATTTTCAGGCTATCTTTCAACGCAACGGGGGTTTCGGGCCGGAACCCGCCGTACAAATTATCCAACTGCCGGGTACCCCGATTGATGTGCTGAATGTAGCGTTCCGAAAATACGTTGCCCTCGGCGTACTCGCGGGTCTGCACCGAATTGACCCCGTACTTCATGGCCAGAAACCGCACTGCCCCGTAATCACCCACAAAATTGGCCAGATTCTCGTTGAACTCGTGACTATCCTTTACAAAAAGTGTGCTGTGCGTCATTTCATGGATAATCAGACTGGCCAGCCTGCCAACCTGTCGGCTGAGCATACCCGATAGAATCGGGTCGTTAAAATACCCCAGTGTGCTCCAGGCGGCCACCTCGCCCAAGTCCGTATCGTAGCCTTTTTGGGCCATTTCGGCCTTCGCGCGCAAGGCCCGTTGCTGGTCGAAGTACCCGATGTACGTAAACGACCCGATGAGCGGAAACTGCCAATCCACGGCTTTTATTTTGTACGGTTCGGCGGCGGTGAGTACCCACAGAATGGGTTTTCCCCGCTGGTCGTAAAACGATTGGTAGCTCTCGGTGTCGTTCAGCCCGAGCGAGTCGATGGCAAACCGCCGGATTTCCTGCACCAACCGGAGCCGGATCTTCAACGAATCAGGCACGGCCGGGTCGGTCAGTACCTCGCTCACGGGTCGGGCGTTCCACAGAATGCTGAGTTGGCCACTGGCCTGCATCCAGCCGTAACTGACCCAGCGCCATTGCCAGATTCCGATGAGTACCAGAACGGATACCAGCGCAATTCCTACTTTTTTAACCATAATCAGGAGTATAAGACTTGTCGGTAAACCGGCATTTTCGGGTACCGTTTACTCAATTGATGCCCGTGTCGTGGCTGGTTAAAAATCCCGGCTTTCAACCCCGAACATTTTTACTAAATTGCCCGGAAAAACAACGAAACCGACTGGGATTTCTGCCGAAAAAACCCTAATTTTAAAGCACAAAACCAAGCGGGCAACCAGCGGAGAATCGTTTATTTTACCCCGGATGGCCCGTTAATTCCAACTTTTCTACACTCTTTTTCACATGGCACAACCTACTGCAACGGAGAGCAGCAACAAGCTCAAAGCCTTGCAAACTACGCTCGAAAAACTCGATAAAACCTACGGCAAAGGCACCGTCATGCGGATGTCGGACACGAAAGTACTCGACGTACCCGTGATCTCGACCGGTTCGCTGGGCCTTGATTTAGCCCTGGGCATTGGCGGGGTTCCGCGCGGACGGGTCGTGGAAATCTACGGGCCGGAATCGTCGGGGAAAACCACCCTGACGATGCACATGATCGCCGAGGCCCAAAAGAAGGGGGGCCTGGCAGCATTCATCGACGCCGAGCACGCTTTTGATCGCACATACGCCGAAAAACTCGGCATCGATACGCAAAACCTACTCATTAGCCAGCCGGACAACGGTGAGCAAGCCCTCGAAATTGCCGAACACCTCATCAGTTCGGGCGCGATTGACATTATCGTGATCGACTCGGTGGCGGCGTTGGTGCCCAAGGCCGAAATCGAAGGTGAAATGGGCGATAGCAAAATGGGTTTGCAGGCCCGCCTCATGTCGCAGGCGCTGCGTAAACTGACGGGTACGATCAACAAAACCGGTTGCTGCTGCGTGTTTATCAACCAGTTGCGCGATAAAATCGGAGTCATGTTTGGTAGCCCCGAAACCACGACGGGGGGTAACGCCCTCAAATTTTACGCCTCGGTACGCCTCGATATTCGTCGCATCGGGCAGATTAAGGAGGGCGATAACATTGTGGGCAACCGCACGAAAGTGAAGGTGGTTAAAAATAAACTCGCGCCGCCCTTCAAAGTTGTCGAATTTGACATCATGTACGGGCTGGGCATTTCGAAAGCCGGTGAAATACTGGACCTGGCCGTTGAACTCGAAATTGTAAAAAAATCGGGTTCCTGGTTCAGCTACGACACCAGCCGTCTGGGTCAGGGCCGCGATGCGGTAAAAGACCTGCTCGGCGACAACCCCGAACTGCTGGCCGAATTGGAGATGAAAATCAAGGAAAAAGTACGAGGCGACGAGACAGCGCTGGTCGACCCGCTCGGCCCGAACGTGCCCGATGATGGAACCCTGGATGATTAAGCCTTGTATTGAATTTTAATTTCAAAGGGAGACAATCTGATGATTTTCTCCCTTTTTTTGCTTCAACCGGGCTTCGTTCCTGTCCTTTTCAAATCAGACAAATCCTGATTGATTAGAAAGTTTTTTAAAATTTGCAAGCGCAGGGTGACCCCTGGTTTTTAACAATTCTACCCGAAATCCAACCTCTGAATCACGGCACCGCCAAATACGATCCCCGCCACCAACAGCGCGAAGAGCGCCGTGATGAGTACTGCCGCCGCCGTGAGGTCTTTCACCTGCCCGGCCAGCGGGTGATACTCGGGTGACACCAAATCGACGAGTTTCTCGATGGCGGTGTTCATCGCTTCCGCCAGCCAGACCAGCGCCACGGCCAGCGCCAACCACAGCCATTCGTTCTTCGTGACATCAAAAAAGTACCCGGCCACCGCCACACCTGCCGTGGCTACGAGGTGAATGCGGGCGTTATTTTCCGAAACAACCAGTATTTTTAAGCCCTTGAACGCATAACTGAGGCTTTTTCGGAATTTGGGAACGTCAATCATGGCGCGGGTTGAGGTGCATCAAAGCCAGCAGGACAAGGTACGAAAAGCCAATCAGGAGCGAAAATTCCACCGTCATCAGCAGAGCCTTGTTGTTGGTTCCGCGCGTCAGCGCATCCCACAGCAGGTAGTGCGGGCGGTACAAAATATCCCAACTATTCCAGCGCAACTCCCGCCCCAGATACACGCCCCAGGCCGCCAGCGGAATGTAGGCGGTCAGCAGTCCCGTGGCCCGTCGTCCGCCCAGTCGTTGGGCCGCCAGGCGGTGCATCCAGTACAGCGACAAAAGTCCGGTGAGCAGGCCCGTTAGCGCGTACCCAAACAGCATGGCGGCGTCGAACCAGAGCGGTAA
>JAJAZB010000400.1 GCA_026785975.1 Cytophagaceae bacterium
CACCAAAGTTCCGAATTGCGGCCTCCCTAACCCTCTTTTTCATGAAAAAACTTCTTCGCAACCTCACCGTTCAGGTGCTCATCGCGATAACGTTGGGGGTGCTGGTCGGGCAGTTTTTCCCGGAATTTGCCCAAAACCTGAAGCCCATCAGCGATGCGTTTATCAACCTGATTAAAATGGTGATTGCGCCCATTATTTTCCTGACCATCGTGTTGGGTATCAGCAACATGGGCGATTTGAAGCGCGTGGGTCGGGTGGGAGGAAAGGCCCTGATTTATTTTGAAATCGTCACGACGCTGGCACTGCTCATCGGCGTCACCGTGTCGCATTTTATAAAACCTGGTTCGGGCGTCGATACGTCTGCGCTGCAAAAAGGCGACATCAGTTCGTACCAGGCGGCGGCGGGGAATTTCAACTGGGTCGATTTTTTCCTGCATACCATTCCGTCCAACTTTGTAAAGGCGTTCGCCGAGGGCGATATGTTGCAGGTGCTGGTGTTCAGCGTGTTATTTGGTGCCGCCCTGACCAAACTCGGTACGGCCAGCGCTTCGTTGATTGGTACGTTTGAAAAACTGTCGAATGTATTTTTTGGCGTCCTTAAAATCGTGATGGTCCTCGCGCCGCTCGGGGCCTTTGCGGGCATGGCCTACACGGTGGGCAAGTTTGGCCTGAGCACCTTGCTGCCACTGGGCAAACTAATGCTGACCGTGTACATCACGATGGCACTGTTCATTTTTGTGGTGCTCAACGGAATCCTGGCCTACTGCCGGGTGAGCCTCTGGAAATTCCTGGGGTTTATCAAAGAAGAATTGCTGATTGTGCTAGGAACTTCGTCGTCGGAGTCGGGCCTGCCGGGGCTGATGGACAAACTCGAACGCATGGGTTGCGGTCGTTCGGTGGTGGGGCTGGTGGTGCCTGCCGGGTACTCCTTCAACCTCGACGGCACCACGATTTACCTGTCGATGGCCACGCTTTTTCTGGCGCAGGTTTTCGGCGTGGAGTTGACTATTGGGCAAATGCTGACTATTGTTGGCATTCTGATGCTGACCTCGAAGGGCGCGGCGGGCGTAACGGGCAGTGGATTTATCGTGCTGGCCAGTACGCTGACGGCCATTCAGGTGAACGGTACGCCGCTGATTCCGATTGAAGGTCTGGCGTTGTTGCTGGGTGTGGACCGGTTTATGAGCGAGGCCCGAAGCATCACCAACTTCATCGGCAATGGCGTCGCGACGATTTTTCTGGCCAATCAGGAGAAGGATTTTGACCGAAAAAAAATGGAGCGGGCGTTCGGCAAACTAGAAAAGGACGAGCTGGCTAATTTTCAGTACTGAGCAAACCAGCTTCTTACCCGTAACTTTCTGTGAGTCAAAGTGCTTATTCGTTTTCTAATCCCATAATAATCGACTACTTTTCAGAAAAATTGAATTTGAGTTCCGCGAACGTTAAACGTTTTGTAAAATTGTCAGTCTGAGTGAATATTGCCTAATCAGCCCCAAAATTATGCCCGTCTGGAATCGCGACACTGCCCGACATTTACTGTCGAGGGCGCTCTTCGGTTATCGTCGTGCCGACCTCGACCGCGCGCTCTCCTATCCAACGCTCGATGCGTTTGTGGACAAGGAACTTCTCAGCGATAATACCCTGCCGCCGCCGCCCGGCATTTGGGTGGATGAAACGCCCGTAGCCAACGACCCCAATATTGGTGCCCGCACCCGTGAACTGGTGTACTGGTGGTACGACCAAATGCTAACTCAGGGGCCGTCGTTGCGCGAAAAAATGGTCTTGTTTTTTCACAGCCATTTCACCTCCGAGCGCGATAAAGTCAACTACCCGCAGTTTATGCACATCCAGAATGCGCTGTTTCGGAAGTACGCGTTCGGCGATTTACGGCAACTGACCAAAGACGTGACCACCGACCCGGCCATGCTGATTTACCTCGATGGGCGGGGCAGTAATAAAAACGGTCCGAATGAAAATTATGCCCGCGAACTACTCGAACTCTTCACGCTGGGCATCGGCAATTACACCGAAACGGACATCAAACAGGCGGCCAAGGCCCTGACTGGCTGGCGGGTTAACGGCCTGAAATCCGAGTTTGACGCCACCCGGTTCGATACGGGACAAAAAACCTTTCTGGGCAAAACCGGCAATTTCGGGTATAAAGAAATCGTCGACATCGTGTATCAGCAGGATGTCTGCGCGGAATTCTGGTGCCGGAAACTCTGCACTGAATTTCAGTTTTATAAACCTGATGCGGCGTTTGTGAAAAAACTCGCCGCCATTCTGCGGGCAAATGATTTTACGTTGAAACCCGTCCTCAAAGCGCTTTTCACGTCCGACGAATTTTATGCCTCCAACGTAATTGGGGCTAAAATTAAGTCGCCCACCGAACTCCTCATCGGTACCCTCAAAGCCCTCGACGTGCCCAGCATGACCGCCGCCGATTGGGGTTACGTGTACGATATGGGCCGCAACCTCCAGCAGTGGATATTTGAGCCGCCCAACGTGGCGGGCTGGCCCGGTCAGCGCGATTGGATTTCCTCGAATACCTACCCGCAACGGGGCGGCTACTCCGACGCGCTCATCAACGGACGACAACTCAGCGGGCGGGTACTCAACCTGAAATTTAAGCCCATCGACTACGCCCGAACCTACGCCAAACCGGAGGACGCGGTGCAATTGGTCGAGGACATTAGCAACGCGTTCATGCAGTTTCCGCTGAGTGCAGTCAAGAAAAAGCAGTTGCTCGACGCGCTCCTCGACGGAACCATCGTCGCCAACTGGAGCACCAACACGCCCATGGCCGATGCCCGCATCAACCGTTTCCTGAAAGCCCTGATGCGCCTACCCGAGTACCAACTTTGCTAAATCAATGTTGAATGATTGAGTGACTGAATGACGAATAAAATGTCGTTCTATTCAATCACTCAATCATTCACTCATTCAACATTAAAAAGAATGAAACGCAGCGAATTTCTACGACAATTGGGCCTGGTGACGGGCGGCGTGGCCTTCGGGCTGGATGGGGTATCGGGCCGGGCGTTTGCCCATAATCCGTTCATGCTCGATTTGGCGGGTACGAATGGCAGCATTCTGGTGCTGGTGCAACTCCAGGGCGGCAACGACGGCTTCAACACCGTGGTGCCCTTTGAAGATGCCGCGTATTACCAGAAACGCGCCATCGTGAACATTAAAAAGGCCGAGGTGCTACCCATCACCGATACCCTCGGGCTGCACCCTTCGCTGGCGGGTTTCAAGCGTCTTTACGACGAAGATAAACTCTGCGTGGTCAACAACGTGGGCTATCCCAGCCCCAACCGTAGTCACTTTCGCTCCACCGACATCTGGCTTTCGGGTTCGGATGCCAGCCAGTACCTGACCGATGGCTGGGTGGGGCGCTACCTGACCAGCGTGTACAGCGACTACCCGGCCAAACTACCCGAGCAGCCGATGGCCATTCAGTTGGGTTCGGTTGAATCGTTGCTGATGCTGAGCCAGGTTGGTACGACGGCGACGGTGTTCAACGACCCCAACGAATTTTACCAACTGGTGAGCGGCAGTACCGCCGACAACGACCCGCCCCCGGCCACGATGGCGGGCGACGAGTTAAAGTTTTTGAAGCAAATCGCGGCGCAGTCGATTCAGTATTCGGGCGTCATCAAAGAAAAAGCCGACAAGGGCAAAAACACCCTAACCTACCCCAATACCAACCTGGGGCGGCAACTGGGCATTGTGGCCAAGCTCATTTCGGGCGGCGGCACCACGCCGGTGTACCTGACGACCATCGGCGGTTTTGATACCCACGCCAACCAACTCACGCAGCACGCCAATTTGCTCAAGCAAGTGTCGGACGCGGTGCTGGCGTTTCAGAGTGATTTGGAAAAACAAAACATTGCCGAGAAAGTAACCCTGATGACCTTCTCGGAATTCGGTCGGCGCCTGCCCCAAAACGGCACCAGCGGCACCGACCACGGCACGGCGGCTCCGCTTTTTGTAATCGGTAAAACCGTGCGTGGTGGCACGTTGGGCGGCAATCCCAATCTAACCGACCTCGACAGCAGCGGCGACATTAAATTCAAAAACGATTTCCGGCAAGTGTACACGAGTATACTCCGCGATCACCTCGGCATGAGCGACCCCGACGCCAAAGCCGTGCTGAGTGGCAAGGATTTCGCGAAACTCCCCATTTTCCGCACCTCCATCGAAGCACCAGCGGCGGGTACGCTCTTTGGGCTGGCGCAAAACTTCCCGAATCCGGCATCGGGGTTGACCAAAATCCGCTACGAGGTGTATAAACCGCAGACGATTCGCTTGAGTCTGTTTGATCTCCAGGGTCAGGAACTGGCGGTGCTGAAAGACGGCCTCACCGACGTGGGTGCGTACACGGCGACCCTCGACGCGTCGTCGCTACCCGCCGGATTTTACCTGTACAGTATGCAGGGCGAAGGTGCCCGCCAAACCAAGCGCATGGTGGTGCAACGCTGATTTTCGGAATGCTGAAAAGCCCGCCCCTGCCGAGTACTCGGCAGGGG
>JAJAZB010000401.1 GCA_026785975.1 Cytophagaceae bacterium
CCGGTGAAAATATCAGTGACTACCTGCAGGATTGGGTATGCCCAACCGGAGGCACCAGTGATGCCTGGACGTCCGATCCAGCGTTAACCAAAGTATGTCGGCTTAATACACTTGACCGGGGTGTAAAACCTCACGGCGGTACGGTGTGTGCCGGTATGTACGTGGGCAGTCTGACCAATCCAAAACCGGTGCAAACTCGCCGTCCGTACCGCGAATACATTCAGGTTAAATTGAATACGCCCCTGCAAAAAGGGAAAATATATTCTGTCGAGTTGTTCGCCTCGTTGGTCGAACGCTCCTCGTTGGCCTGCAACAACATCGGGGTTTATTTTTCGGTTGAAAAAATAACCAGGACGGAATTATCGAGAATTGATTACGGCTACTTGCTATCCTACGAACCCCAAATCAACTCGTTCGCGATTTTGACCGGTTTTTATCAGTGGCACAAGATTTCGGGGTGTTTCAGAGCCAGCGAGGATTTCGAGTACCTGACCATCGGTAATTTTTACGACGATGCGCACACGTCCTTCAGCACCACCCCCGACCCAACTGGCCTGGAGCCGTACTACCTCATCGACGACGTGTCGGTCCGGGAGACCGATGCTCTGGCCGTGCCCCTCGCGAAGTTAGGCCAGGATACGACCCTGTGTTTTAATCAAACCTTACGCCTGACGTTACCCCAGTCAGAGCAAATCACCTACCGGTGGCAAGACGGTACCAGCGCTCCTTCCTACACCATTAATCAATCCGGTAAATACTGGGTAACCGCTACGGCGGGGCAGGCAGCGCAGTGCTCGGTATCCGACACCTCACAAGTAAAAGTCGAACCCCCTTTATCGTTGCCACCGGATACGATACTCTGCCGGGGCGAGTCGTTAACCTTGTCGGCTCAGCGCCCCAACAACCAATTTATCTGGAATACGGGTTCACGAGATTCGGTGATTTCTGTGCGTGAGGCTGGGATTTACTGGGTACAGGCCGCTTCCGGCTCTTGTCAACTCTCGGACACCATTCGCGTCCGAGTTGCGGATTGCCCGGGCCTGGTACCCAACGTCTTTACGCCCAACGGCGACGGGCGCAACGATACCTTCGTGATCGATAACATCCAATTGCTGCCGTGGCGGATGCGTATCTACAACCACTGGGGCACCCTGATTTACGTCAGTGCGTATTACCAAAACGAGTGGGATGGAGCAGGGTTGGGATCGGGTTTGTACTACTACGAGTTGAGTAGCCACGTACTGAACCGTTCGCTGAAGGGCTGGGTACAACTGCTGCGTTGAGTCTGCTGCCGTCGCTACAACTAAGCCTTCGCATCCAATCTTCCCTTAAACCCCCACCGCCAAAACCTGCCCATCGCCGTACCTCACTTCAATTAAAAACGACTGCTTCAACCCTGCAAACGTGAGTTGCCCCACCACGCTGCCCGCGCCATCGGCGAAAGGCTCAATGAAGAGATGATCCCGGAAACTCAACCCCCGCCGACCGTATAATTTATAAATCGCTTCCTTGGCCGTCCAGTAAATGGCCAGGCGTTGGGGGTCGGCGGCGGCGTGGGCGATTTCAGCCGGGGAAAGTACACGAGGGACTACGCGTTGAAGTTTGTCGCTAACCGGTTCTAAATCAATGCCGACCGCGCGGGTTGGGTGCAGCACGGCGGCGGCAAACCGGGCCGTGTGCGTCAGCGAGAGGTGCCCGTCGTAGCGAACGAGCCGGGGTTTGCCAAAGCTATCTTTCTCCAAACCTTGATACCCCAGCCCGGCATTTTCGACGAGGGTACGCACCAGGGCGCGGCTGGCCAGAAATTCGAGTTGTTTTTGCGGGTGGGCGATGCCTTCAACCTCCTCGATGTCGGCGGGAGAACCCCGAAATGCCCGCGCCAACTCATCGGCGGATTCCGTGGTTTCCCACAGCGCCAACAGGCCCGTTTTGGCGAAGACTTCACAAAAAACCAGCGGCATATTTTGAGTTTGAGGTTTGAAGTTTGAAGTTTGAGGGATTAAGGTTTGAAGTTTGAGACGGGGCGCGTAGCCTTTGAAGGTTGAAAGTTCACTCGATTTATCAAATCTTCAACCCTCAACCCTTCAAACCTCCAAACCTTCAAACCACTCAAACCCCAAACAGACCGTGAAATTATCAGTCCAGAAAGTCGATACGTTTTCCGGCCACCGCGACGCCGTGTACGCGCTGGTGCCGGGAGGCGAATCGCAGCAGATTTACTCGGCGGGCGGCGATGGACAGGTCATTGGCTGGGATTTGCGGAAGCCCGATCTGGGTACGCTCGTTGCCCAGGTACCCGCTTCGGTCTACGCGCTGGCGTTCGATACGGCGCGGGGACAGTTGTGGCTGGGGCAGAATTTTGAAGGAATTCACGTCATCGCTCCCGCCGAAAGACGGGAAATACGCTCGTTGAAAATCACCTCGGCGGCCATTTTTGATCTGTTAATTCATGAAAATAATGCCTTTGCCGCCCTCGGCGATGGCACTGTCGTGGTGCTCGACGTCGCCGGGTTTGCCGTGCGTCGCCACATCAAAGCGTCCGAGCGGTCGGCGCGTTGCCTGGCACTCAACCCGTTGACGCGCGAACTGGCCGTGGGTTACAGCGATTTTACGGTGAAAATCTTCGACCTCGACGACTTCACGCTCAAGACCGTCATCGAGGCCCACAGTAATTCGGTGTTTACCCTCGCCTACTCGCCCGACGGGCAGCGGTTGCTGTCGGGCAGCCGCGATGCGCACTTCAAAGCCTGGGACGTGGCGCAGGGGTACGCGCTGTTGGCCGACGTAGTGGCGCATTTGTTTGCCATCAACCACCTGACCTTTAGCCCGGATGCCCGACTTTTTGCCACCGCAAGCATGGATAAATCCGTCAAAATCTGGCGATCTGCCGATTTGAAATTGCTCAAGGTGGTGGATCGCGCGCGCCACGCCGGACACGGGACGTCGGTCAATAAATTGCTCTGGACAGCCCACCACGACCAGCTAATTTCCGCTTCCGACGACCGGACTCTGTCCGTTTGGGCGGTCAGTGAGGACTGAACCAGGACGGGGCTACTTACCAATTCCCTTGTTTTTTGGCAAAAGGTTTGTATTCTAACCGGAAAAAAGTTTTACTTGAAACAAAAAACCCGCTGTATCCCGTAGCAAAGACTTTTATCGTACCCCCAACGGGCTTTATCCGAACCGATCCTACCCATGAAAATCACTCCCCTTGAAATCCGGCAACAGTCTTTTGAGCGGGTCTTCCGAGGTTATGACAAGGAAGCCGTCGACGCATTTTTGGTCTCGCTCTCGCAGGAGTGGGAGCACGGGCAGGATGATATTCGGACGCTACGGCAGCGGACTGAATCGCTCGAGGAGGAAATTGGTAAGTTGAAAGCCATCGAAAATACCCTGTACCGAACGCTGCAAATGGCCGAAGAAACCAGCCACCAGATGATGCAGAAGTCGCGCACCGATGCCGAAGAGCGCCTGCGAAGTGCCAACACCGAAGCCGAAGAAACGCTGCTCAACGCCCGGAAACAGGCGAATATGCTGGTATTGGACTCCGAAAACCGCGCCCGCTTTATCGTCGAGGAAGCCCTCGAAGAATTACGTAGCCTGGAGCGGGATTACAAAGCCATCGAGCGCTATAAGGATTATCTGGTGGTTGAAATCAAGCGCTACGCCACCGATACCCTCGAAAAAGTGGGTCGGTTTGAGGATAAAGCCCAGAAGGAAGTGTTTGAAGCCAGACACGGCGAACTGAAGTCAGTCGGACTAAGCGGAACGGCTCAACCCGAGGAGATAATGGAGCCTGAACCAGAACCCGAAGCGCCCGCGCCCGAAGTTGTAAACCCGCCCGCGCCGGAACAAGAACCGGCACCGGTGGCTGCTGCCGACAACGTGGAGTATACGGAAGAGTCAGAGACGACCGAAACCGAAGAAGAAACCGGGTCGCCATCCCGCAAGCGAAAGGCAGCGGCTAAAACGCCCTCCGAAACGGCACCCGAAGCCACGCCCTCCAGCGAATCTTTTTTTGACTCCATCTGATCCACGCTCCGGTCGTACGACTTACCCATGGGAACCATTGCCCTCGAAGGCCTTGAATTTTTTTCGTACCACGGTTTTTACGCCGAAGAGCAGAAAATGGGCAACCGCTACTCCGTGGACGTAACCATCACGGTCGATTTTGAAAAGGCCGCTATCGACGATAAACTCAGCGAAACGGTGAACTACGAAAAAGTGTACCGCATCGTGGAGGAAGTGATGCAGGAATCACACAAACTCCTCGAACACATCGCCTACAAAATCATTGGCCGCATCCGCGAGCGCTACCCCCGCGTGGCGGCCGTCGATGTGGGCGTAAGCAAATTCAACCCGCCCGTGGGTGGGGTTTGTGAGCGGGCACGGGTGACGTTGCGGGGGTAGTTGATTGTCCTCCGGCGGGCCGGAACCGTTTACTGTTCAATAACTTGGCTACGTTCCAAACTGATTCCGGCCCGTCGGGGGACAGGGCCGGGGTTATCACAAACCACGGAAGTGGCAGCATCAAAACCACGGAGTTGTACACCCACGTGGCGTTAAACAAGCGACCCATTTCACCCCTGACTGAATTAGGATTATGAAACGTAAACCCCGCAAG
>JAJAZB010000402.1 GCA_026785975.1 Cytophagaceae bacterium
ATGTGAGACTGGTGGGAGTCGAACCGCAGCGGCGGACCGTCCACGACCTTCCGATTAAAAGTCAGATGCTCTAACTAACTGAGCTACAATCTCTTGATTTGTGGAACCAATAGGGATTGAACCTATGACCTTCGGTTTTTCAGACCGACGCTCTACCAACTGAGCTACAGTTCCAGTGAGTACCGTGTTAGAATCGAACTAACGCCGATGGGTTTGCAAGCCACCGCCCCGCCACAGAGCATACGGTACAAAAAGAAAACTCCCGCCTGTTTTTCAACAAGCGGGAGTTTGAAAGTCCTTTGAGTTAAGGCATCAACAGTCCGCTTGCTTCCAGAAGGAGCAATAAAACGAACTGAAAAAAGAGCCTTGCATTCTCATGGTACAAACATAAGGAATTGGATTCGTATCGCAAAATGTAGTAAAAAAAGTCAGAATCTAAATTTAAAAACAACCTGTCCCCAAAATGGGACGCGGGACAATGGGACAAAACTCGGCAGGTTTCAGTCCAATTCCATCCTCGGTAATTCCTTCCACTGCGTTGTGTAGCGTGGCGTCCGTTTCTCAAACTTAGGATGCCAGAACGCTTTCTCTTTGCCCTGGACAGCAAAGTTGACGGTGTTGCGGCCGAATTTGGCATTCAGCCGGTCCATGACCGCTAATACCTTCGCTTCTTTAGCTCGGTCCACTCCGCTAAACAAATGGCCCTGCACCTGCCCCGCAGGCACGATACCGGTGACGATAACGCCCGCTTTTTTGTAGAGGTGACCCGTTTTATAAATGGACTCCAACCCGGCCAGGGCGTACTTCATCAGTTCTGAACTGCTGTTGGTGGCCACCGGCAGGTTCATGCTGATGGAGTTGTAATACTGGGGTAAATCCTCCCGGAAGGAATTCGTATGAATGAACACCGTCAGCACCCGGGCGCAGGCTTGCTGCTCGCGGAGTTTCTCCCCAATCCGGTTGGCAAAGTTGGCCACGGCTTCTCTGACCAACTCGACCGAGTTAAGCATCACTCCGAAGCTGCGGGAGGTGCAAATGTTCTTCGACGTCGCCCGGGGCTCCAGCATGGGAATACAGGCCTCGCCGCGTAATTCCCGCACCAAACGTTCCCCAACCACCGAGAAATGGCCCTTCACCCACCAGTCGGGCTTTTCAGATAGTTGCAGGGCCGTGCGGACACCGTCTTGGTGCAACCGCTTAAGGTGCTGACGACCAATGCCCCACACGTCAGCCACATCGAACCGGCTCAGCACGTCGCGGCGGATAGCCTCGTCGGTGATGACAAACACCCCATCGTGCTCCGTATATTTCTTGGCAACCTTGTTGGCAATTTTCGCTAAGGTTTTCGTCGGTCCGATGCCGACACAGGTCGGGATTTTGGTCCACTTCCTGACCAGGTGCCGCACGTTTTGAGCGAAGGATACCAGCTCAGCAGCCGGGAAAATGGATAAATCCTGACCTCCTCCCGGTAAACTGAACCGCTGTAAAGTAGAGAATTCGGACGGTCCGCCGCTACGGCGATTTTAGGCACTTTAAACAACCAAAAATCGCTCATGAAAAAGACAAAATTCACCGAGGCGCAACCGGGTGGCCGGAGCCATCGTTTTTGCGCTCCGCCAGGCGGACACCGGAACGGTAGTCGCCGAAGTATGCCGGAAGATGGGTATCAGTTCCACTGCGGCAGCGAGGCCACGTACTACAACTGGCAGAAGAAGTACGGAGGTTTGGGCGTTCATTATCAGGTAGTTCCAGAGCGCATTCAAGCGGCCGCCGCGCGGTGGACAATGGCCGTGAATTTATCCGCGGCGGCGGACCGCTCAAAAGCAATGGATAAATGGGCTTATGAAAACCAGGTAATCCTGGACTTCTCGCGCCCGGACAAACCCACCGCGCGGCGTCCGCTGCTAATCCGTTCATTGAACCCTTCAATGGCAGCTTTCGAGCGGACGCCGCGCGGATGAGTGTTTAAATGCCCATTGGTTCTTATCTTTGGAAGACGCCCGCGAAAAAATCGAACAGTGGCACGGTCCGCTGTTGCGGGCAGGAATATAACGGTTTCCGGCCCCATAGCTCCTTGGATGGAATGACCGCAACGGCGGACCGTGCCGGAGGAGGTCATTTTGAAGAAAAAAAGAGAGGCAAATCAACGTCCGATTCTCCAACTCTGAGCGGTCCAGCATTCGGCAGGAGGTCACAGGAGGTCAATGTTTAACGCTCGTCTTACTGCTGATTATGACCTCAATGGCGATTTTTCCGATGAAGAGGTACAGCGCTATCTCACTTTAGTTGAAGAATTCCTCACCTACATCCGCACCCATTTCTCCTAATTCTCTAAACCTTATGAACGACCAAAACCCACAAAATTCGCGACGGGATTTTCTCAAAAAAGCCACCGTCGCCGCTACCGCATTTTACATCGTGCCCCGCCACGTGTTGGGCAAAGGCTTCATTGCCCCGTCCGATAAACTGAACATCGCGGGCATTGGCTGCGGCGGCAAAGGCCAGGTAGACGTGAACGGGGCCTGGAACAACGGCACGGAAAACATCGTGGCCCTCTGCGACGTAGACGACCGGCAGGTGGCCTGGGCCGTGAAAAAATAGCCCAACGCGAAGGTGTACAGCGAATACAGGCAAATGCTTGACGCCGAAAAAGGCATCGACGCCGTGACCATCACCACCGCCGACCACACCCACGCGGTGATCGGCATGGCGGCTATGCAGCGCGGCAAACACGTGTACATTCAGAAACCGCTGGCCCACAACATCCACGAAGTGCGGATGCTCACCGAAGGCGCGCGCCGTTACAAATCGGTCAGTCAGATGGGCAACCAGGGCGCTTCGGGCGATGGTGTACGGAGTTTCGTGGAATGGTACGATGCGGGCATCATCGGCGACTGCGACCGCGTTCACGTTTGGACCAACCGGCCCGTCTGGCCGCAGGGCATTTCTAAACCGGTGGGTCAGTTTGAGGTGCCCAAAGAACTCGATTGGGACCTCTGGCTCGGCCCCGCCGCTTACGAACCCTACAACCCGGCTTACCACCCCTTCAACTGGCGCGGCTGGATTGCCTACGGCACGGGTGCCCTTGGCGACATGGGTTGCCACATGATGGACCCGCCCTACCGCGCCCTCAAACTCGGCTACCCCAGCGAGGTGGAGTGCAGTACGGCCTCGGTCTACTCCGACTTTTTCAAGGAAGCCTTTTACACCGACAGTTTCCCGACGGCTTCGGTCATCCATCTCGTTTTCCCGCGCCCCGGCAAGGCCGACGTGAAACTGACCTGGTACGACGGCGGCATCCTACCCGAACGCCCCGATTCCATCCCGCCCGACGTGACGCTCGGCGATAACAACGGCGGGGTCATCATGGAAGGGCGAAAAGGCGTACTGATGTGCGGGCTGTACGGCAACAACCCGACGGCCTGGCCCGAAAAACGCGCCGAGAAAGCCAAAAAAGTAAAGCAAACCATCCCACGAATTCCCGGTGCCGACAAGGAAGGTCACTACCAGCAATGGTTGATGGCCAGCAAAGCCGGGTTTGATAGCCCCGAACACAAAGCACTGAGTTCGAGTTTCGACTACGCCGGGCCGATGACCGAGGCCGTGATTATGGGCAACCTCGCTATTCGGAGTTTCTACGAGCGCCAGGCTACCGCCGACGGGCGCGGCAACCGCTTTCCCGGTCGGAAAAAACTACTCTGGGATGGCGTGACCACGAAAATCACGAACTTTGATGAGGCCAATCAGTACGTTGGCCGCCGGTATCGGGATGGCTGGAGTTTGGGCGTGTAAGATTGGTTTGAAAAAGGTTTGAGGGTTTGAAAAGTTGATCCCAACCCTTCAACCTCTCAAACCTTTTTTTAACACTCAGCAAAGAAATTCTTCCCGGTGAACACCTTCCTGAAAATCGCGGCCTGTCTGGCTCGGCTGCTCTAATCGCCCTTGCCGAACGGAACAGATTTTTGGTCGTGCGTACGAAACAAAACTCATGCGCCTGTTCCACTACCTTTTCCTCTCGCTCGTCGGCGAACTGGCGACCAACCGTCCGGTTCAGGCCCAGCGGGTCGAAACGACCTTACCCGTTTTCAACCAGCAACGCCAGCGCATCACCGAAAGCGGGATGTTCACCGTCACAGCCTGGGGTGCGGGCAACCTGATTGCCAATGGTTTATCCCTTAAAAATGCCTCTGGCAGTAACAAAGCCTTTTACCAAATGAACATGGCCTGGGGTGCCGTCGACCTCCTGCTCGGTGGTGTTGGGCTGTTGGGAAATCGCCGGGCAAAAACCGATTTATCGGTTTATGAATCGCTGGAAGAACAGCAGAAAATCGAGAAAATCTTCCTCGTCAATGCCGGGCTTGACGTGGCCTACGTGACGGGCGGTTTTTACCTGCGCGAACGCGCCAAAGCCCAGGAAAAAAACTCGGAACGCAATGAAGGCTACGGCCGGTCGCTGGTGTTGCAAGGCGGTTTTCTGCTGCTGTTCGACGGAGCGATGTACGCCGTTCACCGGGCGCATTTCAAACGGAATAAAGGGTTTTGGCAGCGGTTGGAGGTGGCGGGGAGTGGTGTTGGGGTGAAAGTGAATTTTTGATGTCTGAACCGTGCGACGGCCCGCCAGGATTGGCCGGAATTTTAGAATTTTCAGGATTATAAAATTCGAGAAATAGAAATCCCGCCAATCCTAAAAATCCTGGCGGGTCGTTGCACGGTTCAGACATCAATCCCTTCATACCGCAGGCCAATTTCCCGCCGCACGTTATCCATCAAGTCCATTACATCCTGGCTGAATTGCAGCGGGATCAGCGCATTTTCAGTGCGTCCGGCGGCTAAATCTTCCATCACGGCCTGGGCTTCGTAACGGTAGCCGATGTACTCGCGCTCAAAACTGAACTGTTGCGGCTCGGTGCCATCGGATCGGGTAAGCGTGAGATCGCCACCCGGTTCGTGCCAGCGGGCGTGAATTTTCAGGGTGCCTTCCGTACCAAAAATCAGCGCTTCGCAGGGCGTTACCGTGGTGATAGCCGAGTCGAGCATCGCCAATTCACCATCTGCGTACTGGAAAAGCATTGCGCAGGTTTCGTCCACGTGGGTTGGGCCGATTCGGGCGAGAGCCTTCACCGTGACGGGTTTTCCCAACAAAAGTTGTGACAACAAAATCGGATAAATGCCCACGTCGAGCAGGGAACCGCCGCCCTGCTTCGGGTCGAAAACGCGATTGGTGGGGTCAAAATCTTTTTGAAAGCCAAAATCGGCTTTGACGGCCTGAATTCTACCAATCGCGCCGCCTTCAATCAGTTCCAGAATCTTCTGCATTTTCGGCAAAAAACGCGTCCAGAGCGCCTCCATCAAATACGTGTCGTGTCGCCGGGCGGCGGCAATCATGCCCGCGACTTGCTGGCCGTTGATGGCAAGAGGTTTTTCGCAAAGCACGGGAATGCCTTTTTCCAGCAGCGTAATCGTGTTTTCGGCGTGGCCGTGATGGGGTGTGGCAATGTACACCACGTCGAGGTTGGGGCAGGTGAGCAGGCCCTCGTAGCTGCCAAACATGTGCGGTGCGTTGTATTGCCCGGCAAAGGCAACGGCGCGCTCATTTGAAGTCGAAGCCACGGCGTGCAGGCGGGCGTTGG
>JAJAZB010000403.1 GCA_026785975.1 Cytophagaceae bacterium
CCCCCCCCCCCCCCCCCCGTGTCGGGGGGGCGGCGGCTTGCGGTTGGCATTTACGTTGCTGTTTAGGTCTTGAAGAAGAAATTTAGGTTATTTGGCATAAAATCTGAGGGGCATTTACCGTTCTGATTAAAACGTCTGCGCCGATACTCCCCCACCATGCCTGAAGTTCCATCATCGAGGCTCGTGCCGATGCTGATTCATTTGTTCCGCTCCCGGACCAGGCACCTCATTTTGCCCAACGCCAACAGCCTCGTTTGTTTCTGCCTGATTGCTGTATCAACCGCTTGTTCGCAGTACAGCACGGCCCCGGCCAGTCGTGCCTACCACAACCTGACGGCCCGGTACAACGCCTATCTCCAGGCCCGGGAACAGGTACAGGAAGCCGAAAAATTACTCCTCCGCAACCATCAGGAAAACTACGCCCAGCCCTTGTCGGTGCTGATTCCGATTGATTCGACGTCGGCCCTGGCGGTCGCTACTCAACTCGATGCGGCCCTAAAAAAAGCATCGCTCGTGGCCGAACGCCACCAAAATGCCAAATGGCTCGATGATGCCTACCTGATCATTGGTCAGATCCGCCTGCTCAAGGCTGATTTCAAAAATGCGATTGAAACCTTCAAATACATCAATACCACCTCCGACGATGGCCCGGCCCGGCAATCCGCGCTCATCGGGTTGCTGCGGGCTTACACCGAAACGGAAGACTACACCAGTGGCCTGCGCGTGGCCGAATTGCTCCGCACACTGCCGCTGACCAAGCTCCAAACCCGCGATTATTACCTGACCAAAGCGCTGTTGCATCAGCGTCAGGGCCAATTGACGGTCGCGTCGGCTTTGGTGGAGGAGGCACTGCCGTTGATGAAGAAAGGCGAATTTAAAGCGCGTACCCTCTACGTCCAGGGGCAGCTTTACGACCAGTTGAATAAGCCCGACCAGGCCGCCGCCCGGTACGCCGCCGTGCTCAGCAACCGCCCGCCCTACGACATGGCTTTTTACGCCGATCTCAACCGCTTGCTCAACGGCACGGGCAAGGAAAATGAATTCAACTTTGCCCGAATGCTCGAGGACCGTAAAAACGCCGACCTCAAAGACCAGGTTTATTACGCGATGGCGACCCGGGAATTAGGGCGGAAAAACTACCGGCAGGCCGTTGAGTACCTGCGGAAATCGGCGCAGTACGCGGCGGGCAAAACCGACCAGGTTCCGTTCACTTACCTCAAACTGGCCGAGATCAGTTACGATCCGTTGCAGGACTACGAGGCGGCATCGGCGTACTACGACAGCACCATCGCGCTGCTTCCCCCGAGTGTTCCCGACTACGCCCGCATCGCCGAACGGCAGAAAGTACTGCGGGATTTTGTCAAACAAACGACCATCGTCCGCACCGAGGACAGCCTGCAACGGCTCGCGCAGATGAATCCCGCTGCGCTCGATAAATATCTGGAGCGGATCGTGCTCGATAAAAAGAAGCGGGAAGCCGACGAAATCGAACGCGCCCGGCAGATTGCTGCCCAGGCCAACCAGGAAAATCAAATGTCGGCGAGTACCAATGCGGCTTTTGGTACGAACGCCACGGCTGGTTTGTGGTATTTCTACAACGCCAACGCCGTCAATGTTGGCCGACAGGAGTTTCAGCAGCGCTGGAACAATCGCCTCCTGGAGGACAACTGGCGGCGCAGTTCCAAAGAAAATACCTACACCGAATCCGTCAATTCGGGTACGCCATCCGGCAATGCCGTTGGTACCGGGCGGGCGGTGGCGGTAGTCAGTGCCGGGAGCCGCAACACCCTGAAAGCCGAGAAAGACCAATTGATGAGCCAGATTCCCTTTGGCCCCCAGGCTCTGGCGGCTTCGCAGCAACGGCAGGAGGAGGCGTATTTTCAATTGGGAAAACTCTACCAACTCAACCTCCGCGAGCCACAAAACGCCATCCGCACGTTTACAACCCTGCTCGACAAATTTCCCCAGACCCCGCACGAACCCGAGGCGTTGTATCTGCTCCACTTGCTGCACGAGAACAATACCCCGGAAGTGGGGGCGAAGCAAACTGATTTTAAGCAAAAGCTAATTACCAAATACCCGGATTCGTACTTTGCCCGCCTGCTGGCGCGGGGGCAGGAAGGTCCAATAACGGCTGGAGCGCAATCCGAGGCCCAGCAATTGTACGCCTCGGCCTACACGCAATATGGGCAGGGCCTCCACGCCGAGGCCCTGGCCCAAACCGAGCGCGGCCTACGCGACTACCCCGGCAACGCCCTCGAAGACAAGTTTGCGCTGTTGCGGGTGATGCTCCTCGGCAAATTGCAGGGGCCGGGGCCGTACCAGGAAGCTCTGACGCAGTTTATGCAAAACTACCCCGCCAGTCCACTCCTGACGCTGGCCCGTGAAATGCTCACCACCGCCACCCAGAATGCTCCGATCAAAGGCAATTGAGGTAACCCTAAGCCCCTAATCCCCTAAAGGGGACTTTTAAGAACAGAGAAAAAGTCCCCTTTAGGGGATTTAGGGGTTTAACACGCTGAAGACCCACAATCAAATTTTTCTAACTTTGTTTATGTAATGCGCCCTGTTCGGGGCGTTTGTACAGTGCGAAATTCACGCGAACCCCATCCCATGTTTAAATTTCTGCCCGGCCCCTATCAACCCACCATTCGTAGATTGTGGCGCTTTACCCTGCTTGGTCTCGGGGTATTTATGCTCTATTTGCTGGCCGTTAGTTACAACCTCTTCAACCTGTTTGGCACAATGCCGGGCCTGCGCACGATCGAGAATCCGAGTAGCGAACAGGCCTCCGAGGTCCTCTCGTCCGACGGGGTTTTGCTTGAGAAATATTTCGTAGAAAACCGAACTCCGGTTGAGTTTGAGCAGATTTCGCCCAACGTGATCAACGCGCTGGTGGCCATTGAAGATGCCCGGTTTACGAAGCACTCCGGCATCGACCCGCGTGCGCTTTTCCGGGCGGTGTCCGGCGTGTTTATTTCGGCTGGCTCGTCGGGCGGGGGTAGCACGCTCACCCAGCAGTTGGTCAAAAACCTGTTTGAGGCCCGTAGTGATCGCTACAAAGGTTTATTGGGCGATATTCCCTTACTTAAAATGCTGATTATCAAAACGAAAGAGTGGATTACGGCCATCAAAATTGAGCGGAATTACACCAAGCAGGAGATCATGACGATGTACCTCAATACGGTCGAATTCAGTTCAAACGCCTACGGCATCCGCTCGGCGGCCCGGACGTATTTCAACAAAGAACCTTCCGAACTTTCGATTGAGGAAGCCGCCGTGCTGATGGGTATGGTTCAGAATCCAACCCGGCTGAATCCAAAATTACACCCCAAAGCCGCCACCGATCGCCGCAACACGGTGTACGCGCAAATGGTGAAATACGGCTACCTGAGCGTAGAGCGCGTCGACCGGCTCAAGCGCGAACCGATTCGGCTGAACTATCACGTTGAAAATCATAATTCCGGGCAGGCCCCTTACTTTAAAGCCGTGCTCAAGGACCAACTCATCAAGGAACTCGATGAATTGAACCTTTCCCGCGCCGAGGACGACCAGCTTGATCTGTACACGAGTGGACTACGGATTCACGTGACCATCGACTCGCGCCTCCAGCGCCACGCGACCGAGGCCGTCAACGAACACATGCGCGACCAGCAGCAGAAGTTTGATGCTCACTGGCGCGGCATGGTTCCCTGGCGCGACGAGAATGGGCGTGAAATCAAGAATTTTATCGAAAATGCCGCCCGCCGCACCGACCGGTACCGGGAGCTAAAAGAAGTGTACGGGACCGACGAGAAGGCCATCTGGCAGGCCATGCGCAAACCCAACCGGATGCGGGTTTTTTCCTGGAAACACGACAACGGGTTCGACACGACGATGAATTCGCTCGACTCCATCCGGTACTACAAGCGTTTCCTGAACACGGGTTTCATGTCGATGGACCCCAACACGGGCCAGGTGAAAGCCTGGGTGGGCGGTATTAGTTTCAAGTACTTCAAATACGACCACGTCAAACAGAGTCGTCGGCAGCCTGGCTCGTCGTTCAAACCGTTTATTTACGCCACGGCCATCGACAATGGCTTCACGCCCTGCGACCGCGTGGTGGATCAACCGGTGCATTTCGGCCCCGAAGACGGGGTGCCGGGCGGCTGGACGCCCAAGAATTCCAACGGTAAGTATTCGGGCCAAACGTTCACCCTGCGTAAGGCCATCGGGCAGTCGATCAACACGGTGAGTGCGTACCTGATTAAAAAATTCGGTCCCCGCGAGGTGGTCAAAAACGCCCACCGGATTGGCATTACCAGTCCGCTTGAACCGAAGCCTTCGCTCTGTTTGGGCGCATACGACGTGTCGCTGTACGAAATGGTGAATGCCTATTCCACCTTCGTCAACGAAGGCAAACGCTGGAAAGAACCCCTCGTACTCACCCGCATCGACGACCGGTACGGCAACACGCTCAAGAATTTTAACGCTGAATTTGAAGACGCGCTCAGTGCCGAAACCGCTTACCTGATGGTACACATGCTCCGGGGTGCCTTACAGGAACAGGGCGGCACTGCCCAGCGGCTCAACACCTACGAATGCGGGAAAAACAATGAAATTGGGGCCAAAACCGGCACCACCTCCAACCACTCCGACGGCTGGTTTATGGGCATTACCCAGAATTTGGTCTCGGGCTTGTGGGTGGGTGGCGACGACCGCAGTATCCACTTCCGTACCCTCGCTCTGGGGGCCGGGGGCAAAATGGCCATGCCCGCCTGGGGGATGTACATGGACAAAGTGTACGCCGATAAAACCCTGGGTATCGAAAAAGTGCCCTTCAAAAAACCAGCGGGCACCACCCTTTCACTCGATTGCAGCGGCTACGGCAGCGGGGCCGACTCGATTCAGGTGATTCAGCCGACGGTGAAGCCCAGGGAACAGGACGGGTTGCTTTGAGAACGGACATACCGATTTGTTCAACAAAAAACCTCACCATTCATCGTGGTGAGGTTTTTTGTTGAATGATAATGTCCTGGGTCGGGCTGTACCTAAGCCACTACGGACGAAAGCGTTAATAGCTTTTGAAAGTTGTCAGGCACTCAACTCTCCCACTGGCGCGAATTTATGATTCGTGCCCGCACGACACTGTCTACTTTTCATCCTTTGCCTCGGGCTTGTGGCACAGAGAACGAAAGGTCCCGGGCGCTTATCAGAAATTTCGTTCTCTGCGCCAAAAGCCCGAAGCAAAGGACCTCTGGGAATTCCCCAAACGCAGTTTCCGATTTCTGTAACCAACGCTTTCTACAGGATACTCTTCCAGAAGTTGGGAATCACTTAGGAAGACCAGTAAAGCTCGTCAGCCCAAAGGCTAATCATGACCCGTCCCAAGCGGCAGGCGCTCCTGTCGCTTTTGCAAAAGGCTTGGTTTCAGACTGCGCGGCGTCCGCTTGGAACAACCCAAAGCCAAACCTGAGATAACCTTCTGTATTGCTTACTCCTCTCGCCAATTCCTGACGAATTGCAAGTGAAGTTGGCGCTTATTGATAACCTCCTCCATCTTCAGTAGATAGACAAGCAACCCCTGAATGGCTGTCTACGTCCAATTACGCTATAGTCAGCCCGACGGGTCTTTTTCAATCTTTCAAAACAATTCGTTTTGCCATGAAAAAGCGCTACCAAGTACTCAGCCACATTCTTTTTTTGAGCACGTTGCTACTCTATGCGATGGGCACTCAAGCCCAATGGTCTACCGCCAGCCTCTCCCAGGCCCGGTTTGGGTTAAGTGCCACCAGTGCCGGGGGGAAGGCCTTCTTTGCAGGAGGGTATGGGCAAATCTCAAGTTTGCAAATCCAAACTAATCGAGTGGACATCTACGACACGGCCACCAACACCTGGTCGACCGCTACTCTTTCCCAAGGCCGGAATCATTTAAGTGCCACCAGTGCCGGGGGTAAAGCCTTCTTCGCAGGAGGTTAGACAGGTTCAGCCATCTCGAGTAAAGTGGACATCTACGACACGGCCACCAACACCTGGTCGACCGCTACCCTCTCCCAGGCTCGATCTTCTTTAAGTGCCACCAGTGCCGGGGGTAAAGCCTTCTTCGCAGGAGGGGAACCTGCGGGTTCAGCCGTTTCGAGTAGAGTGGACATCTACGACACGGCCACTAATACCTGGTCGACCGCTACCCTCACCCAGGCTCGACATTCTTTAAG
>JAJAZB010000404.1 GCA_026785975.1 Cytophagaceae bacterium
ATTTGAAAAAGCATTTGAAAAAGCATTTGAAAAAGCATTTGAAAAAGCATTTGAAAAATTTTTACCCTACATTCGTTAATACGAAGTACTACTAAAAACTTCGTGCCCACGATGCAAAAAATAATTACCACCATCTTCATCATCGACGACGACCCGGACGACAAGGAACTCCTTCGGGAAGCCACTGAAATGGTCGCGCCTGGGGTTCGCTGGTTCGAAGCGATCAATGGCGAGGAGGCTTTGCGGGCTTTGCAGACACCCGGTGCACCACTTCCCGACTTGATTTTCCTGGATTTGAATATGCCCCGCATGAACGGCAAGGTATTTCTGCGCAAAATAAAGCAGATCGACACCCTGCGGCAGATTCCCGTGATCATCTACACCACCTCGAAGTTGGAGGAGGATATGACGGAAACCAAAGCACTCGGCGCGGAGGATTTTTTCACCAAGCCCGATACGTTCGATGGCATTTGCGACATGGTTTCTTCGTTGGTTTTTAGGACGAAGACGGTGCGGGTGTGAATGGAGGTTCGATTTTCATTAACGCCCCACTGGCGTAAACCCCCAACCCCCTAAAGGGGGCTTTTCCTGCCTGAAAATTATAGCAATAAAAAAGCCCCCTTTAGGGGGTTGGGGGTTCCAGGGAATGATCAAAACCGTATGGCAACTGATATGCACTTCGGGGCTTCACCCGAAATGTTCCGACGAGCCAAGCTGCTTCGGGAGGTATTAACTCCCGCCGAAACAAGACTTTGGGCGTATCTGCGTGCAAACCAACTGCGGGGCTACAGATTCAAATCACAGCATCCGATTCATACGTTTGTAGCTGATTTTTACTGTCATACCGCCAGGCTAATTGTCGAATTAGATGGTGACGTACACGATTCTACCGAGCAAATTAATCACGACAAAAACCGAACTTTCGTGTTGGAAGACTTTGGCCTGACCATCGTTCGATTTCGTAACGAACGCATTTTCCTCGATATCGACAGGGTTTTGTCTGAAATAGCTACTCATTTACCGAAAATACCGCCGACGTACCCGCACGGCGTAACCCCCAACCCCCTGAAGGGGGCTTTTTCGTAGCTAATGTATTTTGAGCCCCCTTCAGGGGGCTGGGGGTGTATCGTCAGGGGGCCACCCCGGAACGGTTGGGGGTATGTTTAGCCCATTTTCCGCACATCAATCGTTTCGCCCTCAATGGCCAGCACCGTCGCCGGAAATACCGCGCGGGCTTCGTCGAGCAGGGGTGTGAGGTCTTTGTACCGCGAGGAATAATGCCCGATCATCAGGCGACCTACACCCGCCAACCGGGCCAGTTGAGCGGCCTGACGGGCGGTGGAGTGAAAGGTTTGGGCGGCTCGTTCGTGTAATTCGTGCAGAAACGTGGCTTCGTGGTAGAGTAAATCGACACCCTGTACCCGTTCGGCGAGTTCTGCGTGGTAGAGGGTATCCGAGCAAAACGCGTAACTACGCGGCGGCGGTGCCGGACGGGTGAATACGTCCGAGGCCAGCATCTGGCCGTCGGGGAGGGTCACGTCACGGCCTTCTTTGAGTTGACGCAGCGCGTCGTGGGGTAAATCGGGCGGGAGGATTTCCTTGATCAATTTACGCAGTTGGGGCTTTTCCCGAAACAAGTACCCCGAGGTATGAATCCGGTGCTGTAGCGGAATGGCTTCGACGGTCAGGGCGGGCGTGTCGAGGATGGGGTATGCCTGGCCGGTTTCAATTTCCTGAAAATGGAGCGGATAGTTCAACCGGCTGTCGGAATATTTGAGTTGAAGCGTGATGATATCGCCGAGGCCGGGCGGGCCAAACAGCCAGAGGTCGTCGTGCCGTTGGGCCAGGCTCAGGCTGGTCAGTAAACCAATCAACCCAAAATAATGATCGCCGTGCAAGTGACTGATGAAGATGTACTTGAGCCGCCCCGGTCGGAATTTATAGCGTAGCAGTTGCACCTGGGTGTTTTCGCCGCAGTCGATCAGGTAACAATCGGTATCGTAACAAAGCAATTGCGCTGTCGCGTGGCGCAACACCGTAGGCGTTGCCGAACCTGAACCGAGAATAGAAACGGAGAAAACCAAGTGAAAATGAATGGGGGAAACGAGTGACGAATGAAAGACGATCAACAAAAAATAGTCCGCAGCACTTTGTCAGCAGCAAAATGCCGTCATTGCGAGCGAAGCGTGGCAATCTGTCGGAGCGGGCCAGAATCATTGGTAGACCAGCTTTTCTGGAATGGTCTACGGCGGCAGATTGCTTCGACTGGGCGTCCCCACCACGTTCGCAATGACGGGCAAGCGCGTTTTTTAAGTAGTATCATCACCTATTCTTCCTTGTTGCTGCCGCCCGACTCTTCACCTTCGCCAAAACCATAATCTTCGGTATCTTCTTCTTCTTTGAAATCGTTTTCGAGGTCGTTCATAAATACGGCATCGACGGCTTCTTCCACCGTGGGCATGATGGTCAGGTCGGGGATTTTGGCCGAGTCGAGCGTTTCGGTCAGTTCATCATCTTTGGTCACCAGAATCAGCAAACCCATTTCGTTGAGACACAGCCGATTGGCCTTGCGAATCACGCCGAGACCCTGGTTGTCAATATCCTGAACCGTTTTTAAATCCATGATGATGTTGCTGTATCCTTCGCGAAACAGCACCCGCAGCAGGGTCTCAAAGTCCGGGGCGATGCCCGCGTCGAGGGCGGGTTCGTTTAAATGAACCAGGGCGTATTGCTCGTTTTTTTCGGTTTTGAAATCCATTTCGATGGAATTAAAGTGAATCCGGAGGTCGGGCAAACGCTCCTTAATTTTGGCGCGAAGATAGCAGGCGGCGTACATTTTCTTCGATAGTTCCGGGCAAATCGGGTTCAGTGCGCTTTGCAAAGGCCTTGCCAGTGACTTGTTCGTACAGTTCGATGTAGCGCTCCGAAATCTCCTGCACCCAGGCGTCGTTCATGTCTGGAATGATCTGGCCTTGTTTCCCCTGGAAACCGTTGACAATCAGCCATTCCCGTACGAATTCTTTGGACAATTGCCGCTGGGCTTGCCCGGCGTTCTGCCGATCAATGTACCCATCCGCGTAGAAATACCGGGAAGAATCGGGCGTGTGAATCTCGTCGATGAGGTAAATGGTGCCGTCCAGCTTGCCAAACTCGTACTTGGTATCCACCAGGATCAGTCCGCGTTCGGCGGCCATTTGGGTGCCGCGCTCAAAGAGGGCCAGGGCGTAAGTTTCGAGTTGCGTATAGTCAGCATCGTTCACCAATCCCTGATTGATAATTTCGTCCCTCGAAATATCTTCATCGTGGCCTTCGTGGGCTTTGGTCGAAGGCGTCAAGATGGGCTGGGGCAGTCGGTCATTTTCGTTTAAGCCTTCGGGTAGGGTTACGCCGCAGAGGGTTCTCAAGCCCGATTGGTAGGTACGGGCAGCGTGACCCGCCAAATAACCCCGCACCACCATCTCGACCGGGAACGGCTCGCATCGTCGCCCAAAACTAACGTTCGGATCGGGTACGGCGAGGAGCCAGTTGGGGACTACGTCGTCGGTCGCGTTCAGGAAATGTTCGGCTATCTGATTGAGCACCTGGCCTTTGTAAGGAATGGCGCGGGGTAAAATTACGTCGAAGGCCGAAATTCGATCACTGGCTATCATCAGCAAATGCTGATCAAAGGCGTAGACATCGCGGACTTTTCCCCGATAAAAACCGGTTTGGCCGGGGAAGTTGAAATTCGTTTGGGAGAGGGCGTTCATACATTCCGGATCAATCATCGAAAAATAACTTTGCCAAAGTTCTAAAACTTTGGCAAAGTTCGGAACCACCCGGCGACTTGGTCTGGCAAGATAGTTTCAGAACAAAACTTTTCAATCCGATACGAAGTAGCCCCAACGCTCACAGCCTGTCATTAAAGTTTTTCCAAAACAAGGGCGGAAGCACCGCCGCCGCCGTTGCAAATCCCCGCCACGCCAATGCGGCCCTCGCGCTGCTGGAGCACATTGAGCAGCGTGGTGGTGATGCGCGCCCCCGAAGCCCCCAGTGGGTGACCAAGTGCGACGGCCCCACCGAAAACGTTGAGTTTGTCCTGGGAAACGTGGAGGGTCTGCCCAAAAACCAGCGGCACGACCGAGAAGGCTTCGTTGATTTCGTAAAAATCGACCTCGCCGGGATCAACGCCCGCAAATTTCAACGCGCGGGGTACGGCCAGCGTGGGCGTCGTGGTGAACCAGGCCGGATCTTGCTCGGCATCGGCAAAGCCCAGAATCCGGGCTATTGGCTTCAGACCCAATTCGTCGGCCTTGCGGCGGCTCATCAGCACCAGCGCCGAAGCCCCGTCGTTGATGGGTGAGCTGCTCGCGGCGGTCACGGTGCCATCTTTCTCAAAGGCTGGTTTCAGCGTCGGGATTTTCTCAAAAATCACTTTTTTGTATTCTTCATCCTCATTGATCGTCAACGCATTGCCCTTACGTTGGGGGACTTACACCTACACGATTTCATTCTGGAAACAGCCTCATAGGGTTGCTTCACTGTCGCGTTGGTAGGTTTGTACCGTAAAATCGTCATGGGCTTCAAGGCTGATTCTATATTTTTTGGCGGTACGATCGGCAA
>JAJAZB010000405.1 GCA_026785975.1 Cytophagaceae bacterium
CAATTGGCAAAAGCTTTTCGCCAACAAGGACTTTCTTTCTTTTCCAACCAGAATCCTAACCTGGCCTGGTACCGGCGATTAGGCTTGCAACTCTGCTCGCTCGTCGTCGTATTTCTGGCTTGCCGCCTCTACTTTCCCGACGACCTGGGCGACCACCTCATCGCTGCGCACATGGCCTTTGTTGTGTACGCCACGAGTTTTAGCGTGTTGCGGCAGTCGGCTATTTTCCAAAATAAACCGATCCTGGCGCTACCTTCCGACGACGACGGTTTGCCGGTGCGCAAGTACGAAAAATCATCCCTGACGCCCGAGTTGCAGGAGGCTACCCTCCGAAAACTCCAGGACTTGCTGGCGCAGGAAAAACCTTACCTCGACCCGGCCTGCTCCTTGCCCGCGCTGGCCAGGCAGTTGGCGGTATCGCCGCACCATCTTTCGCAGGTGCTCAACGACCGCCTTCAGCAAAATTTCTTCGAGTTTCTGGCGACGCACCGCGTGGAAGAAAGCCAAGCGATTGCTCATCGACCCGACCCACGCGCATTTAAAAATGGAGGAAATCGGCGAGCGGGTGGGCTACAGTTCCAAGTCGGCTTTCAATGGGGTATTTAAGAAGTTGACGGGTCAAACGCCCTCGGCGTTTCGGAGTTCGTGCTTATCGGCATGAACGACGCGCCGACAAAAACGGTCGTTTTCTGGTGAAACCGGCTTTTCCTTTGCGGCACGTTTTCAACCAAACCAAGCTGATGGAACCGACCCTCGCACCCCCAACCTCCCTGCAACGCACCCCCCGCCAGTACGACCTCGACTGGATTCGGGTGCTGGCTTTCTGCATCCTGATTTTTTACCACACGGGGATGTTTTTCGTGGCCGACTGGGGTTGGCACGTCAAAAATAATTACCTCAGCGAAGCCCTCCAGATTCCGATGCGCTGGTTTGGGCAGTGGCGCCTGCCGCTGCTGTTTTTTGTGTCGGGCGTTGGGACGAGTTTCGCGCTGAAATCACGCACGGGCGGGCAGTTTGCCTGGGAACGCACCAAGCGGCTGTTCTTTCCGTTGGTGTTCGGGATGTTCGTCATTGTACCCCCACAGATTTATTATGAAGTGCTGTACCGGGGCCTTTTCTCGGGCAGTTACGCCGATTTCTATCCCAGTGTCTTTGAGTTTCAACCCTACCAGGAAGGTGGCAAAGGCGGCAGTTTTAGCTGGCATCACCTTTGGTTTGTCCTGTACTTGTGGGTGTTCTCGCTGGTGAGTTTGCCGGTGTTGCTTTATTTCCGCGCTCCGGCCGGGAAACGCCGCCTCGAATCTGTCAATCGTTGGGTCAACCATCCGATCGGCGTGTATGCATTCACGGTCCCACTGATGCTGATTTTCTGGGCACTTAGCCTGCGCTGGGAAACCACCCACAACCTCATCGCCGATTGGTACAACCTCACGGTTTCGCTCGGGTTTTTCCTGCTGGGTTACCTGATTGGTGGCCGACCAGCTTTTGCTGAATTGGCCGAACGCCGCCGACAGCGCTACTTGCTGACGGCGGTTGGGCTGTCGCTGCTGCTAAACTTTGTGTATTGGATGCCCGACTCGGGCACGGACGAATTCGGACCGTCGTTTGTGGTGTACGGCTTTTTGAAAATGCTCAACATCTGGTCGATTTTTCTTGCCATTTTCGGTTACGCCCGGCGCTATCTCAATGTCAAAAATGCCTTCATCCGCTACGCCACCAATGCCGTATACCCGTTTTACATCCTCCACCAGACCATCACCGTGTCCGTGGGCTATTACCTGATTCCCTACGAGTGGCCCTGGGGCATTAAGTTTCTGATTCTGGCCGTAGCGACGTTCGGCGGGTGCTTTTTGATGTACCACTTTTTGATTCGACCGTTTGGGTGGGTGCGGGTGCTGTTTGGGGTGAAGAAAAAGTAGAGATATGAACCACGGCAAGTCATCCGAATTCAGTTGACTTTCCGTGGTTAAACCAATAAATTGTACCACGATGAAACGAAGAAAATTCATTCAAACCACGCTTGCCGCCGTTCCTTTGGCTACGAGTGCTCCATTTCAAAGCAAAGTCGATCGGGATAAAAAGGGCTTCAAAGTGAAAGCCGGTGAGGGAAGATATCACGGACACATTCACTTGAAGGGCGTCAACCTGAACATTCAGGATGTAAAAGTGTCGGGCAAAGACACCGACGGAGACCTGGCTATTTTTGAGCAAACCGGATTATCACCCAAAAAAGGAACACCGCTACACGTCCACCCTGCTCAGGATGAAATTTTTCAGGTTTTAGAAGGAGAATACCACTTTCAGGTTGGTCGGGATAAACACCAACTCAAAGCGGGCGACAGTATTTTTCTACCCCGAAACGTTCCTCATGCCTGGACTCAGGTCAGCGAGAAAGGAAAGATGACGGTGATTGTTCAACCAGCGGGGAAACTTGAAGAATTTTTTGTGACCGTGGCGGCCCTGAAAAAAGAACCTACTCAAGCAGAAATGGTCAGGATTTTTACCGACCATGAGATGCAGATCGTTGGCCCCCCGCTAAACGTTGATTGACCAGGTTCTACACCTTACCTGGAATCGTGCGTAACCTTAGGGCCTGGGACTTACGACTTCGTACCAAACACCTAACCACCCAAAAGAGCCGTCACTTCAATTTCGACCAGGTACGCATCGTCGATCAATTTACTGACCTCAATCATCGTGGTGGCCGGGCGGATCTCGGAAAAAACCTCCCCGTGCGCCCGGCCTACTTCCTCCCAACGGCTGATATCGGTCACGTAAATGCGGGTGCGCACCACGTCGGGCAGGCTGGCCCCGGCTTCGAGGAGGGCTTTTTCAATTTTTTGTAAAATGAATTGCGTCTGCACGTACACGTTGCCCGAACCAACGATGTGGCCGTGTTCGTTGGCGGCAACCGTCCCCGATACTTCCACGACGTTGCCCAGACGTACCGCCCGCGAATAGCCCACTTTGGCTTCCCAGGATGCCCCCGATGAAATGTTTTGACGAGCCATAAATTGAAAAATTGGTTGTTTTTGAAAATACAAATCCTGATTCGTAACTGATGTTCCGAAAAAAAGCCCAATGCCCGTCATTGCGAGCGGACGCCGCGCGGGAGGAGGTACGACCGCAACGGCGGACCGTGACGAAGCAATCTGTCAGAGCGGGCCAGAATCATTGGTGTGCCAGCTTTACTGGAATGGTCTACGGCGGCGGATTGCTTCGTCAGTCACTTCGTTCCTTCGCCGCGCGGCGTCCGCTCGCAATGAAGGGCATCGGCTCGCTTCTTTTATCGAATAACCACCCCCAAAATCAGCCCCGCCGCAATAATTGCGTAGTGAGGTACGCGCGTGAATTGCAGCAACGCGACGGTAGCCAGCACGGTCAGTACCGCCACCCAATCGGTGGCAATTGGCTCGAAGAGCAACACGGCAGCGGCGACCGTCAGCCCGGTACTGGCGGCATTGATGCCCTCCAGCGAAGCCCGCACCACCCGGTAGCGCTTCAGTTGGTTCCAGAACCGGTACACGAAATAAATCAGGAACGTACCCGGCAAAAAAATCCCCGCCGAGGCCACGGCGCTACCGAGTAGTTTGCCGCCCAGTCCGTACTGCCGCATCGACAGCACCCCGATGTACGAGGCAATTGAAAACACCGGTCCCGGCACCACCTGCGACAGCGCCAGGCCCGACAAAAACTCCTGCCGCGACAGGTAATGTTTGAACTCCACAAATTCGGTGTACAGCATCGGGGCCAGCACCTGCCCGCCGCCAAAGACGAGGCTGCCGTTGCGGTAAAAGTTCTCGAACAACCGCACCGGCAGATTGCGGGTCAGTGCGCCCAGCGCCGCCGAAGCGATCAGCACGCCCACGAACAGGATAAAATTGGCCCACTGCACAGTCATGCGCTGTTTTTGTTCTTTTTGCAAAGCCTGGTAACGCCGGGCCGTGATGCTCCCCGCCAGCAGCAACACCGCCGGACACACCCAGGGCGAGCGAAACAGGTAAGCCGCCATCGCCGAGATCAGCATGATGCCCACCCCGAGCCGATTATGAATGACTTTTCGGCCAATCTGGTAGCCCGCGTGGGCGACAAACCCTACCGCCATAGGTTGAATAAACCGGGTGAATTGCAGTGAAAGTTGACGGTCCTGGAGGTAGTCGATACCCAGCGCGGCCAGCGTCATGATGGCCACGGCGGGGGTCACCCAGACCAGCAACGTGAGGTAGGCCAGGTTGGGGCCACCGATTTTAAAACCCAGCGCCGTGATGGTTTGGGTGGAGGTTGGGCCGGGTAAAATCTGACAGAGCGCGTTGAGTTCGAGGAGTTCCTCTTCGCTGAGGTAGGCGCGTCGTTTGACCAACCGATCCAGAAACATGGCCAGGTGAACCTGCGGCCCGCCAAAGGTCGTCAGGGCCAGCACGGCGACGTCTTTCAAAAAAATAAAATACCGAATGCGGCGAACTGGTTGGGGGCCAATGAACACGTTTGCCCCCCGTGGATACGGCGGACGGAATACACGCATCCAGTCCAGGCTCGACATGGGTCTCAGGCAGAAGTAGCGGGTCGGGGAGAAAAAAAGCCCATCCGAATGATTCGGATGGGCAAAGTAACTAAATCTATCGCCAACCCTGCAACCTGCGGGGCTATTTTCGCGTCGTCAGAAAGGGCGGTACCGCTTGAGTAAATCTTCCGTTTCCCGAACCAACGAGCCAAACCGTTTCTGCAACTCCTGCATTTCAAGGACAAGATTTTCAAGATTTTGGAAAAGTCGACGGTCGAACGGATTTTCACTGATTTCACC
>JAJAZB010000406.1 GCA_026785975.1 Cytophagaceae bacterium
ACGCACTACCGCACGTGGTGGTGTTTGGGGAGGGACAATTGGCAGGATACGCGCTTTCGACGACGGTTGGCATTTGCCAGGAAAACCCCTTGCTGCGTCCGCTTACCGAACGACTCGATACGCTGGAAATAGCCGGAAAACCATTCCGCGAGAACGAGTACTACGTCATGGGGCAAATCTGCGTAGCCGAAGCTTTTCGCGGGCAGGGCGTTTTCGACGGATTGTACCAAACCCACCAGTCGTTGTACGCCAAACAATTTGATTGCCTCGTCACCGAAATTTCGCTGCAAAATACCCGCTCTCTGGCCGCGCACCGACGCATCGGTTTTGAGATCATCAACGAGTTTAGCGACGACTCCGACCGCTGGGCGATTGTTGCGTGGGACTGGCGCTAATCCATGAGTGAAATCCTGATCGATCTCCAAAACGCCTCCATTCGCCGTCCCGAGGCGATTGCGCTGCAAAACGTCAATTGGACACTCCGCACGGGGGAACATTGGGCGATTTTGGGTAAAAATGGTTGTGGGAAATCCTCGTTTCTACAAGCACTGGCGGGAAAACTGTCCGTGATTGGCGGCACGTTTCATCATCCGGTCGGGGCCTTGAGTGAAGCGGTCGAATTGCTGCCGAAGGATTTTAGCTTCAACCGGATCGTGGCTTCAGCGGCGCAGTTTTACCAACAACGTTTCAACAGCTACGCGTCTGACGAAGTACCCACCGTGCGCGAGGTGTTGCAAAACCAGATGCGGCCCGTCGGTACGATTAGCGAAGCCTCGGTTGCCCTGGCCCCAGCGCAGTACGGCGAGGACTGGCTCACCGAAGTGGCCGATTGGGTAAATATCACGCACCTGCTCGACCGACGGCTGACTTCGCTTTCCAACGGTGAAACCCGGCGCACGTTGCTGGCGCGCAGCCTGCTCAAACGGCCCCGGATTCTGCTGCTCGACAACCCGTTCGTGGGTCTCGACGTCGCCAGTCGGCAGCGTTTACACGAAACACTCAACCGCATTTCGGCCAACGTGACGCTGGTTTTGGTGACAACGCCCGACGAAGTCCCTGCCTGCGTGACGCATATTCTGGAACTGCCCGCCGCGCGAATATTTTTGGCTGCATCGCGCGAACAGGCGCCCCCCCCGGCCGCAATCGATTCAGGGATTGACCCAGTGCTGCTGCGTCGTTTCGGGCAGAATCCCATTCCGTCCGACTTTGAAAACGCGGTAAAAATGCGCCGGGTTTCGGTGAAATACGGGGCCGTGCGGGTTTTGGACAGCATTACCTGGACCGTCAAACGCGGCGAAAAATGGGCGGTTCTGGGGCCAAACGGTTCGGGAAAATCCACGCTGCTAAGCCTGATTACCGCCGACAATCCGCAGGGCTACGCCAATGATTTTGACTTGTTCGACCGCCAACGTGGCACGGGCGAAAGCATTTGGGACATCAAACAAAAAATCGGTTTCGTATCGCCCGAATTGCACTTGTATTTTCCCCAGGAGTTACCAGTTTGGAAGGTCGTCGCTTCGGGGCTTTTTGATACCGCTGGACTGTTTCGCAAACTGACCGACGAACAAACCAACCGCCTTGAACTGATCCTGGGACTGTTAAAACTGGCCGAACTGCGCGAAAAACGGTTCGGCCAACTCTCCACGGGCCAGCAACGCTGGGCCTTGCTGGGGCGGGCGTTGGTCAAAAATCCGCCGTTGTTGATACTGGATGAACCTGGTCAGGGCCTCGATGCCGAGCACGTTTCCCGGTTCCGCGATTTGGTGGATGAACTCTGCCAGCACACGGACCGTACCCTGCTCTACGTGTCCCACTATGCCGGGGAGATTCCCCGGTGCGTCACCAAAACCCTCCGGCTCGACGCCGGAGGGATGACGGAGGTAGCTACGAACTAAAGTTCGTAGAAGCGCAGTGGTTCTAAAGTCCGTGGTTACTCTGCGTAGCAGTCATAGATAATCAATTTTTCCAAAAATAGTTGTAGATACAATTATAGTTACTACGTTTGTTAGAGTACAGCGCAGAGGTACATGAAAATTGAAGAAGAAATCAGGCAGCAAACCTTTGAAAACGAGCACCAAAAGGCGGTCATCAATTTGCTTTTTACCAGCAGTTGGTTGCAAAGCCTGAACAATCGCTTTCTTAAACCGTTCGGAATTTCCGGGCAGCAATTCAACGTGTTGCGCATCCTTCGCGGTCAGCACCCGCACCCCGCCACGCTGTGTAACATCAGCGAACGGATGCTCGATAAAATGTCGAACGCTACGCGGCTGGTAGAAAAACTTCGTCATAAAGGCTTAGTGACCAGAGAGCTAAACAACTCAAATCGGCGGCAGGTGGCTATCCTGATTACGGATGCGGGGCTGGAATTATTGAAAAACATTGAAGAAAAACGCCGGGAACAGGAAGCCGTTTTCAACTCCATCAGTGTCGGGGAGGCGCAGGAACTCAGCCGTATTTTGGACAAACTCAGAAGCTAATTTTTTTCTCTAAACTGTTGTCGATACAATTTTTGTGTAAACTTAAACAAACCCGTTTTCACCATGACAACTCCTGTTTCGTACGCTCGTATCGCGTTGGGTGGCCTAAAAGGCATTCTGGCCGCCGCCGCGACCAACGCCGTCTTGTTTCTCCTTTTTTCCCGAACCGGTATCATCGACCCCACGGTAATGATTCCCAACTCGGGCGGACCACTCACCCTGATGCCTACCGTTTTTGCGACCATCATACCCCTGGTTGTGGCTACGGGGGTTTTTATGCTCCTGGCGCGCTTTACCAAAAATCCCGTGCGCGTGTTCGGCTTCCTGGTGCTGGCAATTCTGCTTTTCTCATTCTTCTCCCCCGCTACTATTCCGGGCGCACCCGTACCGATGGTCGTGGGTCTGGAGGTCATGCACATTGCGGCGGCGGTAATTATCTTTTTTGCCCTGCGCAATACGGTTACCAACCGCCAGGAACAGCCGGTGGGAACTCTTTGAATGCTGAATAAATTGAGCCGACCGTTACGACAATTCACAATCCTGTATCTTGACTTTTATTCAGCCGCGCGCGGACCGCATTCAGCATTCATAATTCATTCAAGTGGTATGCTACCGCGCGGCGGATCGCTAAAAACGTTATGAATTGCCTTAAAAAACCCACCCCTGCCCCGCGCCCCGGGGGGGGTGGGGGGGGGGTTGCCCCCCCGGGGGGGGGCGGGGGGGGGGGGGTTTGACCACGACCGCGCCCCCCG
>JAJAZB010000407.1 GCA_026785975.1 Cytophagaceae bacterium
GAGTCGTCCGACACCACCGCCCACTTTTTTGTCGTCCGACTACTTAAAAACTAATGTTACGCAGGCGAGCGCAAACCCGTCATTGCGAGGAAAGGAACGTAGTGACTGACGAAGCAATCTGCCGCCGTAGACCACACCAGAAAAGCGGGCACACCAAGTATTCTGGCCCGCTTCGGCAGATTGCTCCGTCGTACCTCCTCGCAATGACGGGGGCACGAGAGTTTTTTTCGCTTTTTTCGAGTAATTTCATGGCTTCTTGAAAACCAACCCGATTTCCACTTCTAATGAATTCACATTTACGCTCCCTTCGGCTGGGTGTGGCGGTGCTGTGCGGTTTGATGACCGTCCCGACACTGACCCTCGCCCAAACCACGACCTTACCCCGCAACGACGTGGCCGACGACCGCAGCGGCATCAGCTACGCCTTTACCAATGCCACCCTCGTCGTTGACCCGCAGACGACGATCCAGAATGCGACCCTGTTGGTGCAGGGCGCTTTTGTCCGGGCTGCTGGTCGTGACGTAAAAATCCCGCCCGGTGCCGTCGTCGTCAACCTCCAGGGTAAACGAATTTACCCCGCGCTGCTCGACGTGTACGCCGATTATGGCCTACCCGAAGTGAAGCGCGGCGAACGCTCGTTTGGTCGTTCGCAGTTGGAATCGAATAAAAAAGGGGCGTACAGTTGGAATCAGGCCGTTCAGCCCGAAGTCGATGCGGCGGAGCAGTTTACGGCCAATCCCCAACGCGCCGACGAATTACGAAAAATGGGTTTTGGCGCGGTGTTGAGTCATCTGCCCGATGGCGTCGTGCGGGGTACCTCCGTGTTGGTCAATTTGCTGGATGGCAAAGAGCAGGATGCGATTGTGAAAGGCGCCGTATCCGCGCATTATTCCTTCGACAAGGGCAGTTCAACCCAGGACTACCCCCTCTCGATGATGGGCAGCGTGGCGCTCCTCCGCCAGACGTACTACGACGCCAACTGGTACAAACGGGCGCAGGACAAAACCGAGTACAACATTTCGCTCGACAAGTTCAACCAAAATCAGGGTTTGCCGCAGGTGTTTGAGGCCAACGACAAACTGGCGGTACTGCGGGCCGACAAAATTGGCGATGAGTTTGGCGTGCAGTACGTCATCAAGGGCGGCGGCGACGAATACCAACTGCTCAACGAGGTGAAAGCCACCGGCGCGTCCCTCATTATTCCCATCAATTTTCCCCAGGCCTTCGACGTTGAAGACCCCTACGATGCCCTGGCGGTGAGTCTGGCCGAGTTGAAGCACTGGGAAATGGCCCCCGCCAATCCGGGTATGCTGGCCAAAGCGGGCGTATCATTTGCGCTCACGATGTCTGGTTTGAAGGATAAAAAAGACTTCTGGCCCAACCTGCGCAAGGCCATCGACTACGGCCTCTCCGAACAAGCCGCGCTGGCGGCTCTAACCACGGTTCCGGCGCAACTGCTCAAAATGGACGGGGTCGTTGGCACGCTCCGGCCCGGTGCGCTGGCCAATTTCCTGATTACCTCCGATAATCTTTTCAAGGCGGACAATATCCTGTTTGAAACCTGGATCAAAGGCCGTCGACACGTGGTCAATAATTTGACTCTGAGCGATTTACGGGGCACGTACACCCTGACTTTGGGTAACCGCTCCGACCTTAAAATTAACGTGACGGGCAAGTCGCTCCAACCCGAATTCCAGATTTTGGCCAACGATACCTCGAAGATTCCCGCGAAATTTTCCCGGATCAATAACCTGGTCACGCTCACCTTCGCGCTCGACAAGAAAACACCCGGCGAAACCCGGTTAAGCGGTTATCTGGCCGACGACAAAACTTTGAAAGGCGACGGGTTGACGCCCGACGGACAAGCTCTGAAATGGCTGGCCAACTGGCAGGAGTTTAAAGAACCTCCGGTGAAGGCCGATTCGGTAAAACCCGTGCCTCAATTGGGCAAAATCGTGTATCCGTTTATCGCGTTTGGCAACGAAGAAAAGCCAAAAATGCAGACGATTCTGGTTAAAAATGCCACCGTCTGGACGAACGAAAAAGACGGAATTTTAACCAACTCGGACGTGTTGCTCGAAAATGGGAAGATTGCCCGCATCGGCAAAAATCTGTCCTCGCCCAACGCCCGCGTCATCGACGGAACCGGCAAACACTTAACCAACGGTATTTTCGACGAACACTCCCACATTGCCCTGCTTTCCATCAACGAAGCCGGGCAATCGGTGTCGGCGGAGGTGCGGCAGGCCGACGTGATCGACTCCGAGGACATCAACATTTACCGTCAACTGGCGGGCGGCGTCACGTCGGCGCAGTTGCTCCACGGCTCGGCCAACAGCATCGGCGGGCAGAGCGCAATCATCAAACTCAAGTGGGGTGAAGCGCCCGAAAATCTTAAAATCAAGGACGCCGACGGTTTCATCAAGTTTGCGCTCGGTGAAAATGTGACCCGTAAAAGTTCACCGATTGTCTCGCCGCGCTACCCCATCAGCCGGATGGGCGTGGAGCAGGTCATGGTCGATGCCTTCAACCGGGCGCGGGCTTATGAAGGCACCTGGAAAACGTACAACGCCCTGACCAGCAAAGTGCGCACCACCGCAATTCCGCCCCGCCGCGATCTGGAACTCGACGCGTTGGTCGAAATTTTGAACAGCAAGCGCTTCATCACCTGCCACAGCTACGTGCAGAGCGAGATAAATATGCTCATGAAAGTGGCTGAGCAATTTGGTTTCCGGGTCAATACCTTCACGCACATCCTGGAAGGCTACAAAGTGGCCGACAAAATGCTGAAGCACGGGGCCGGGGGTAGTTCGTTTTCGGATTGGTGGGCCTACAAAATGGAGGTGAAAGACGCCATTCCCTACAACCCGGCCCTGATGCACCGCGTGGGCGTGACGGTGAGTATCAATTCAGACGACGCCGAAATGGCCCGTCGTCTCAATCAGGAAGCCGCCAAATCGGTGGAGTACGGCGGGATTTCGGAAGAAGACGCCTGGAAAATGGTGACACTCAACCCCGCCAAACTCATGCACCTCGACCAGCGTCTGGGCAGTATCCGTCCCGGCAAAGACGCCGACGTGGTGCTCTGGAACAATCACCCGCTGAGTATTTACGCCCGGCCCGAAAAGACGATCATCGACGGAGCCGTGTACTTCGACCTCGACCAGGAGGCCAAAAAACAGGAGGCCATCGACAAGGAACGCGCCCGCATCACCCAGAAAATGCTCGCCGCCAAAACCAGTGGCGCACCCACTTCCCGGCCTACCCCCCGCCGCCCGATCATGTGGCACTGCGAGGATGTGGAGGGTATGGAAGAGTTGAATGGGGGGCATGAAAAGTAATCTATTTCAAATTTATCGTAGGGGCAATCCCCTGCGGTTGCCCGGCAGCTTGGAACCACGCCCCAACCGGGCAACCGCAAGGGATTGCCCCTACGACTGTCCAGTAGGATTAAAATTCAAAAATAAAAAAGACGCTGATGAAAAAACTACTCCTATTATTCCTGCTTGCCGGGCCGGGCGTTTTCGCCCAGAACCCGATTCCGGGCAAACCCCAAACCCGCGCCGTGGCGCTCGTGGGCGGTACGATTCACGTGGGCAATGGGCAAGTCATCGAAAATGGGATTCTCGTTTTTGAAAATGGGCTTATCAAAACTGTGGGCAACGCGCAAACTTCATTCGACCGCACCGCCACCGAGGTCATCGACGCGGCGGGCAAGCACGTGTATCCGGGGCTGATTGCTGCCGCCAGCACGGTGGGTTTGAGTGAGATTGCCTCCGTGCGCGCGACGGTCGACAACACCGAAACCGGCCAGATCAACCCCAACGTGCGGGCTTTAGTCGCCTACTCGACGGATTCGGAAATCATCCCGACCGTGCGGGGCAACGGAGTGTTGGTGGTGCAAGCCGCTCCGTCGGGTGGCGTGATTACCGGGCAATCGTCGGTGTTTCAACTGGATGGCTGGAACTGGGAAGATGCCGTTCTGAAAGCCGACGATGGCATTTGGCTCGATTACCCGCCGCTGTTCAGCCGGGGCGGGGGTGGGTTTGAGGGTCCATCGGCACTCCGGAAAAACGAAAACCGTCCCCCCATTCTGGCCGAACTGGATCGCACATTTGCCGATGCCCTCGCCTACACGGAATTGAAAAATCAAGCCGTTCCCAACCTGAAACTCGAAGCCATGCGCGGGTTATTCGACGGTTCCAAAGCCTTGTACATCAACGTGGACTACGGTCGGGACATCATCGAAGCCGTGAAGTTTGCCCAAAAGTCTGGCGTCAAACGCCCGGTCGTCGTGGGTGGTGCGCAGGCCAGCCAATGCCTGGATTTTTTGAAGGAAAATAAGATTCCCGTCATTCTGGGCGGAACCCATGAACTCCCCTACCGCACCGACGACGACGTGGATTTGCCCTACAAACTGCCCTCGATTCTGCAAAAAGCGGGTATTCAAACGGTTATCAGCTACGCGGGGTTGTCGTGGCGTTCGCGCAATCTTCCTTTCCTGGCGGGTACGGCGGCGGGATTTGGTCTGGATAAAGAAGAAGCCCTGAAAATGATTACGGCCAACCCGGCCCAGATTCTCGGCATCGCCGACAAAGTGGGTACGCTCGAAGCGGGCAAACACGCGACGTTGCTCATCTCGAAAGGCGACCTGCTCGATATGCGGAGCAGTGTGGTCGAACGCGCCTGGATTCAGGGCCGCGCCGTCGATCTGGATGACAAGCAAAAGCGGCTGTACCGGAAGTTTTCCGAGAAATACAACCTGAAATAGCGGGTCCAAAAAAGCTCCGGGTAGACCGGGGCTTTTTTGCAAAATTCTTACTTATAATTGCATAGTTTACCGCTTGATTCTTCGTTCGGGATTGCTTAGTTTTCAGCACCAAGCCCAACCCAAATATAATCCGCCGCCTAATAATTTGGCTCATCTTACCGATGAGTTCGCTGTCAATGACGACGATGGCTCAGGACGTTACTCCTGAAATCAATAGCCTCAACCAAAAACTTGCCGCGCTCCCACCCGATACAAATCGGGTGATCGCCCTCGATGCGTTGGCCAATTCGTATTTTAATCGAAGCGCTTCACTGAGTCGTCAGTACGCCCTCGAAGCGGCAATCCTGGCCCGTCGCTTGGGCTACCAGCGGGGTGAGGCTCAAGCCTACTACCGCATCGGTACCATTTTTCGAACGGAAGGTAACTTCCCGTTGGCTACTCAATACATTCTGAAAAGCCTGAAAATCAGGGAGACCCTAAAGTATAAATCCGATTTGGGTCAAAGCTACCTGGCCCTGGGGCACATTGCCTGGGATGGCGAAGGCAACAATAAAAAGGCAATGATCTACCTCGAAAAAGGCCTTGCCCTGATTCGCGCAGCGGGCGATTCATCGGCGCTGCCCATTGCCTACAACCACATCGGACTGATGCACAAAGACGCGGGTAACCTTAAAAAAGCCATCTCCTACATCCGTCAGGTCGCCAATTTGGTTGAACATCAGCCCGTTGAGAAGCATAATCTTCCGGGGGCTTATTACAATAATCTTTCTAAAATCGCCCTGCAACAGAAACAATATCAAACGGCTTTTTACTGGGTAGGCCGAGCCATCGACATCAACCGGCGTTTTGGCAATCTTCTTTCCCTCACGTTCAGTCTTGAAAATGCGGCCCGCACCCACGCCGCCGTTGGTCATCGCGCCATTGCCGATTCACTTTTTACCCAATCGCTTCGCCTGGCGCGTCAGCTCAAATCGGATGGCCGGGTGCGTAGTATTTATCAATCCATGAGTGAAACCTACGAGTGGACGGGGGATCTGAGGCAGGCCCTGATTTTCCACAAGAAGTACATGATAAAGAGCGATTCGGTGCTCAACGAAAGAACCAGCAACTGGCCGACTTGCAAACCCAGTACGAAACCCAGAAAAAAGAAGCTCACATTCAGTAACTCGATCTACAAAACGCCACCAATCGGCGCTTAATCGGCTACCTGAGTGCCGGCGCTGCCGCGCTGATCCTGTTGCTGTGCGGCATGGCCTGGCAGTACAATTTCCTGCGCCGCAGCCGGGAGCAGATTCGGGCGCAGTCGAGCAGTTGGAATTGCTGATGCGGGAACTGCACCACCGGGTCAAAAATAACCTCGCCATTATTTCCGGTTTGCTCAATCTCCAGTCGTACGAACTCGTCGATGAACAAGCCATTCGAGCCGTGCAGCAGGGGCAACAACGCGTGGAGGCCATGTCGCTGATTCACCAACGTTTGTACCAAACCGAACACGTGACGCGCCTCGATATCCGCGAATACATCACTGATTTGGCCGAAAGCCTAATGCACGCCTACGGCTACGACCGCACCCGATTTGACCTCACCATCGACGTCAGCGAGCAATGGCTCGATGTGGAATTGGCGATACCGTTAGGGCTGATTTTAAACGAGTTGATTACTAATTCATTTAAATACGCGTACCAGCACGTGGATTATCCGGCGCTACGAATTGCCCTTCGTTGCGACGGCGGATTGATTCTGGACGTTCAGCACAACGGTCCAGGCATCGAACTGTCCCGCTGGTACGAACCGGGGGGATCCTTTGGTAAGCAACTTATTTTTTCACTGGGGGAACAGTTGGGTGGGCAGTACGAACTATCGACCGATCAGGGTACTCACTTCCGCCTCTCCATTTTTTCCAACACGAAAACTGCCGCCTGATCGTGTCTGAAATTCAGTTGCTCATCATCGAAGACGAAGCCATTCTGGCCCTCGATCTTCGCGCCCGGCTCACCCGCGAAGGCTACCACATGGCGGGCGTGGCCAATAATGGCCGGAAGGCGTTGGAAATTTTTGAACAAACGCCGGTCGATTTAATCCTTTGTGACATTCACATCAAGGGCGACTGGAATGGCATCGAAACGGCCAAAAAATTACTGGCCGTTCGGTCGGTACCCCTGATTTACCTCACGGCGCTGACCGACGCGGCTACCCTGGAACAGGCCAAGCAAACCTTCCCCTCGGCCTACCTGACCAAAACCCGTCACGACCGACAACCTTCGTATCGCCATTGAAATGGCCTTCAACAACTTCGCCTTCCGGGCTTTTCCTCCGCCCACAGCCACGATCCAACCTACCGTGCCCGATCGAACCGATACCAGCGGAGAAGCCATTCTGATGGTGAATGACTCCATTTTCACCAAACAGAATTACCAATTTGTTCGCATTCCCCTCCACAATCTCCTGTTTCTCGAAACCGACGCCAGCTACACAACTTTAGTGACGTCCACCAAAAAGTACACCCTTCGCCTGACGCTGACGGCCATCCTGGAGCGACTGGCTACTTCCCAACTCGTGCGCGTACACCGCTCCCACGCCGTTAATCTCGACAAAGTCGATTCCTTCAACAAGTATGAGCTTCGCATCCAGGGCCAAATTGTCCCCCTGAGCCGCAGCTACAAAGAGGACTTTTTGCGGCACTTCCGGTTTCGTTAAATGCTCTGATTACTGGGATTCGAATTCCGACTCAGTTGTTCGTTCCCGATATCGGACGGTGGGTAAGGTTTGTCGATGAAGCGGTTTAGGACTTTTGAAAATGACTTTTTTTGTCATCCCGAGGCACGAGGGACCTTGTATTTGGCCACCCAGCAAGGTCCCTCGTGCCTCGGGATGACAAAAAAGGTTTGAAAAATACTCCTTCATCTAAAAAATCGAAATTCTAGCCAGTCTTACCGAAATTAGGGATGAAGTCTACGCGAATCTGGAATAATTTAGGCAATTTACCTGCAACCCATTGGGTGGGCCTGAGCAAGTGATTCTGGAATGAGTGCATACCTACCGTCAACGATACGCCTTCTATTCTTTCTGGTGGCCCTGCTGGCTTCAACAGGTTGGCTATGGGCGCAGTCTTTTCGCTTCCCCCAACCCGGCCTCATCACCGATCGCCAGGGACTGCCGCAAGCCTTTGTCCCCTCCATTCTTCAGGATGGCCAGGGTTTCTTCTGGGCGGCCACCCGCGATGGCCTGTGCCGCTACGATGGTTATCGGTTCAAAGTCTTTCAGCCCGACCCCGATGGGCGCCCCTCACTTTCCTTTGCTGGACTCAACCAGATCGAACTGGATCGCCAGGGGCGAGTCTGGATCGTTTCCGCGCGGGGGGATATCGATCGGTTCGACCCACGGACCGAAACCTTTACCAATTTCTCCCGGCAAGCTGCCTTTCGCCGACTGGTAAAACCCGGCACTACGTATCTTTTGCGCATCGACCGAAAGGATCGGCTTTGGCTGATGATTATTGGCGATGGTGTCATTTGTTGGGATATCAGCAGAAAACAGGGACACTGGTTTCACCATCAACCCCAGCAAGCCGCATCGATCAGCAGCAATTCGGTGTACGACATGGCCGAAGGAGCGGATGGGACGATCTGGCTGGCCACGGCGAACGGACTGGATCGATTGGAGGAAGCCACCCGCCGGTTTACGCACCTCAGACACCAGTTAGGCAATCTCAAGTCGCTACCTCAGGATTCTTTAACCGCAGTACGTCTCCGACCGAACGGTGAGCTTATGCTCTTCTCCCACAGCAATTCCCACTTTGGCTATTTTCAGGTCACTTTAACCCCAAACTCATAGCCAACGTCTCGGTACAATTCATGAAAGTCATTGTACGCTTTCATGACAAAAGCAGCTTTGAGCATAGACCAAAGTTTTATCTTTGTGA
>JAJAZB010000408.1 GCA_026785975.1 Cytophagaceae bacterium
GGGTAATCCCTTGCGGTTGCCCAGCACCGACTTAGAACCACGCCCCAGCCGGGCAACCGCAAGGGATTACCCCTACGAAGTAGAATTGGTTTTTGCGTAAGAACCGCTTGTTTAAAAAAACCGCCCATACTTTCCCCAATTTTCCAAACCGTTTTGTAGCTAAACTTCTGGAAATAAGTAGTTTTGTCAATCGTCCTGAGGCTTTTCCATCCACTCCTTTCGGTACAATGCTCATGCGGTACAATTCCCTCATTTTCGCACTGCTCATTTTGTCCTGCAATCCGGCACCCCAACCGCCCAAGCCTTCTTCGGAGCAGCAAAGAGCTTTGGATGCCTTTCAACTCATGGCCGGTTTCAACATTGAACTCGTCGCCGCTGAGCCGTTGGTGACCGATCCGGTGGCGATGGAAATTGATGAACGGGGCCAGATGTACGTCGTTGAAATGCCCGGCTATCCGCTCGATTTGAGCAAAAGTGGCCGCATCAAACTCCTCAAAGACACCAATGCTGACGGCTACCCGGACACCGCCGTGGTGTTTGCCGAAAACCTGACCTTGCCCACCGGCGTGATGCGCTGGCGTAAGGGCATCCTGGTGACCGACGCCCCCGACGTGTGGTACCTTGAAGACACCAACGGCGACGACAAAGCCGACGTGCGTAAAAAACTATTAACGGGTTTTGCCCGCTCCAACCCCCAACACAACCTCAATTCGCCGGTTTTCGGACCGGACAACTGGATTTACCTCGCCCACGAAGGAGCAGTTACGCCCTTTGTCTACCAAAAAGAGTTTGGCGACAAAGGCTCGGTGATTCGCTTTCCCGACTCACCCAACGCTCCAACACTTCCCCAAAACGCCGACGGACGCAACGTACGCTTCCGGCCCGATACGCGGGAACTGGAAACCCGTTCGGGCGAAACTCAGTTTGGCCAGACGTTCGACGCCTGGGGGCATCACTTCATGACGGCCAACGCCAATCACCTGTTTCATGAAGTGCTGGCGGCGCGGTACGTCCGGCGCAATCCGAACCTGCTCATTCCCGACGCCACGCAGAATATCCCCGACCACGGTGATGCCGCCGAGGTGTATCCGGCCACCGAAAACCCGAACCATCAATTACTGACCGACCGGGGCGTCATTACCTCGTCGTGCGGCGTGACGTGGTATTTGGGTGGGGCGTTTGGCGATAAGTTTCAAAATGTAACGTTCATCGCCGAACCCTCGCACAATCTCGTTCACGCCGATGTGATTCGCGACCAGGGGGCCAGTTTTGTTGCCAGCCGTTTGGTTGAAAAACGCGAGTTTCTGACATCGAAAGACAGTTGGTTCAGGCCCGTCAATTTCTACGTCGGACCCGATGGCGCGTTGTACGTTGTGGATTATTACCGCCAAAGCATCGAGCATCCCGAATGGATGTCCGACGAAATGGTGAAGTCGGGAACGCTTTACAACGGCAAGGACAAGGGCCGCATTTACCGCATCGTGCCCAAAAAAGGCTTGCCGATGGATTGGCTCAACCGCCTCAATCTGGCTGACTTATCGGACGAAGAACTGGTGCAAAAACTGGATCATCAGAACGGCTGGTTTCGCCGCACGGCGCAGCGGCTGCTTTTTCAACGGGCATCCGCCAAGACCATTTTACCCTTAAAAAATCTCATCGCTCAAACCACCCGCCCCGAAGCCAAAGTGCCCGCGTTGTGGTTGCTCGACGCCCTCAATGCCGCCGATGAAGAAACCCTCCGGCGGTGTTTGCAGGACAAGGCAGCGGGGGTTCGGGAAAACGCCATTCGGATCGCCGAACGGGTAATTGCCGGGGGCAATCCCGCACTCACCGCCGATTTGCTGGATTTGCAAAACGACCCCTCGGCCAAAGTTCGCTATCAATTGCTCTGCGCCCTTGGCGACCTGCGCGACCCGCGCACCGACCAGGTTCGGGTGGCAATTTTGAAAAAAGACATCGAAGACAAATGGACGGGATTAGCCGCGCTAACTTCAGCGACCGGGCGCGAGATGCAGTTGTACGAGCAGGCCGACCGGGTGTTTGGCGGGCAACCTTCCCACGCGAAACAGGAGTTTTTTACCTACCTCGGCGCTACCATAGCCAACAAAGGCAACGCGGCCGAGGTGGGTCGGATTTTTTCCAGTAAAACCAGTTGGACAAAAATCGCCGCGTTGAACGGCATGGCTAAACTCTGGCAACACAAGGGCCTGACGGTGCCGCTCACCGATACCGACCGGCTGGCACTACTGCCGGATTTTACGAAATCCGCCCCAAGCGCATTTTTACAAACCCAACTGGACGTGCTGCGGGTGATCGGCCTGCCAGCAACAAGCGCGGTAAAGGCGCAGGCCCAACGAGCGGCGGTGCTGGCTGCCGACCCTCAGCAAGCGGTTGGCCTCCGCACGGCAGCAGTTCAATTATTGGCGCTGTATAATCCCAGGGCCTATGCCTCGGTACTCGAACGCCTGGCGGTGGCCGGGGACGATGAGCAAATTCGATTGGTGGCCTTTGCCTCGATGAGCCGGGTTTCGGGCCGGCAAGCCTGCGCATTTGCTCTGCGGGAATGGCCGAAGTTCACGCCCGCCATGAAGCACGAGGCCATCGATGTTTTCCTCCACCAGCCCGACCAAATCCAACATCTTCTGACCGCCATCGACCGCAAAGTCGTTCGGCATGACCAATTGCAGTGGCATCAGAAAGTCGGCCTGATGAATTACTACGATACCCGCATTCGTACGCAGGCGCGCCGGGTGCTGGCCGTCGACGAAAACCGCCACGTGGTCGTTCAGCAGTACCAGGCCGCGCTGACGAGCCGGGGCAATTCTGATCGGGGAAAGGTGGTTTTTGCGCGCGTATGCAGCGCGTGCCACCAGCTTGGCGGGCAAGGTGGGCGGGCCTTCGGGCCGGATTTGGCCACGGTCCGCAACCGCAATCCCCACAACCTCCTAACCGAAATTCTGCACCCCAACCACTCCATCGCCGACGGCTACGATTACTGCACGATCACCCAGCGCAACGGCCAACAGACCTCGGGCATCCTGGCCAAAGAAACCGCCTCGACCGTCACGATCCGGCTGGCGGGCGGCGATATCCCAGACCGCGTAATTCCAAGAAGTGATGTGCTGCGGATCGACAAATCGACCACGTCGGCCATGCCGGTGGGTCTGGAAAACAGCATCAGCGTGACCGAAATGGCTGACCTGGTGGCGTTTATCCGAAACCAGTAGGACCCCCAACCCCCTGAAGGGGGCTTTTCATACAGCAAAAAGCCCCCCTTTAGGGGGTTGGGGTTTTCCCACCAGTATGTTTAGATAATCTCTCGGGGCTGAATTACGATGCATGACGCACAAAAAGCGCCGTCGTCCAGGAAAGTTCTTTGCCGTTTATTCGCTCTTTTTCGTAATAATCGACCAACCTCAGCTGATGAGTACGGAGAAACGAAAGGATTTCTAAGTAATCCGACTGCCCTTCGTAGAGCGGGGCAAAATTGAGTTCGAGGAGTACGGCGGCAACTTTTGCTCCTTGAATAATCCGGCTCCGCCCCGCAGTACCGCAAGCTCAAAACCCTGGGTATCGATTTTAAGCAAATCGATTTCAGGGATGCTGTGGATGTTACAAAAATGATCCGGCGTGTCCACCTGCACCGTTTCGACGGAGACCAGGGTTTCTTCGGCAAAAATATTCTCCGTCCTGTCGGGATTCATGGGTAAAAACGAACTTAAATCGGAATGCCCATAATTTCGAAACACGGCTTCACCCACCGTTTCTCCCATAGCAAGTTGATGGAGTTGCACGTGTTTGCCGAATGCCTGACCCGATAAAGCGGCAAACGAAGCGGATGCCGGTTCAAAGGCATGAATGCGAGGACGCGGGAAGCAGCGTTCGAGTAACCGGATGGTTTACCCCAGGTTGGCGCCGATGTCAAAGCAAACGGGATGGTCTCTACCCACAATCACGGTCAGATCCTGTTCCAGTTCGTGGCCGTTTACGGCTTCCTGGCGTCGTCGGGCAACAAACAGGCCAAATGATGAAAAGAGGGCTTTGGCCAAACCGGTTGCTGTTTTTTTCATGGGGAACTCAAGTTGTGAGGTGGAAAAGCCTTCTCACCAGGCGGGGTAAATTTAAAGGGCGACAGGTTGCCTGAAAATAGCAATTTTTTCAGCACGATTGTCACACTGAGCCTGTCGAAGTGCCTTTTTACGTGTAAGTAGGCACTTCGACAGGCTCAGTGTGACAAACTGTTAAATGGCTGGTACAACGCAACTACGCTCGGAGGGCTTTTCGATACTCATCACTCGTAAGACACGAGCGACGGCGGGAGGATTAAATCCGAATGAATATACTTTATTGCTTTGAAAATGGGCAAGTATTTGACGACACACCGAAAGGTCTGGCTTGAAGCACATAGCCAGGAGATTTGCCACAGACATAGGCTTTAGCAATACCACCAGATCCAGTTGAAACAAATCCTTGGTTATCCCAAACCCCATTTGGCTTTTTGATAGAAAAATAGATGTCCATCCCAACAGTTGACAAGTTTTTAACTTCCATATCGGAACTCCCATCATATCCAGTGTTCACTTTGCAGTATGCATTGGGGGTTTTATATTCCCATTTCGTAACTGTTACAGCAATTCCCACTTTGGCTATTTTCAGGTCACTTTAACCCCAAACTCATAGCCAACGTCTCGGTACAATTCATGAAAGTCATTGTACGCTTTCATGACAAAAGCAGCTTTGAGCATAGACCAAAGTTTTATCTTTGTGA
>JAJAZB010000409.1 GCA_026785975.1 Cytophagaceae bacterium
ACGCGCGGATCGTCCGTATGCCGGGTGCGGTTGGGTTGTTGGGCTAAACCAGTCTCAGAAATGAGCGTAAGCAACACTAAAAACCAGACCCAATTCTTCATCATGGTCAATGTTAATTTCTACGAAGTGATTTGAGTTAAATTTTAGGCAGTTCCACGGGAGCCGTCCTGCTGAACTTGTTTCAGCATCTTCCTACTCAGGGACTAAATAACTTTGCCGCAACTATGTGGCTCATCAGCCTATAGGAAGATGCTGAAACAAGTTCAGCAAGACGATCCTTTTTCGCTAACTCAAACCATTTCTAATTCTGGGCCGCCAGCAAATACAGCACGGCCATCCGCACGGCGACTCCGTTTTCGACCTGATTCAAAATAATGGAGTGTCGGGAATCGGCCGCATCGGAGGTCAATTCGACGCCCCGATTGATGGGTCCGGGGTGCATCAGCACGATTTCCTTATTGAGTTCATCGAGCATTTGCCGGTTGATCCCGAAGTAGAGCGCGTACTCGCGCAGGCTGGGGAAGTACTTGACCTGCAAGCGTTCGAGTTGAATCCGCAACACGTTGGCCACGTCGCACCAGCGCAGGGCCTCGCGCACGTCGTGCGACACCAACACGCCCAGATCGGCGATGTAGCGCGGAATGAGCGTACTCGGCCCGCAAACCATCACGTCCGCGCCGAGTTTTTTTAAGCAGAAAATATTGGATAACGCCACCCGCGAGTGCAGAATATCGCCGATGATGGCTATTTTTTTTCCGACTAAATCCCCCAGTTTTTCCCGGATCGAAAACGCATCGAGTAGCGCCTGAGTGGGGTGTTCGTGGGTGCCATCGCCCGCATTGATGACATTCGCCGGGTGCGGCCCGGCATTTATACGGCTGGCCAGAAAATGGGGCGCTCCCGGACTGGCGTGGCGCATGACGATCATGTCCACTTTCATGGCCAGGATGTTGTTGACCGTATCGAGTAAGGTCTCCCCTTTTTTGACCGAACTGCCCGAGGACGAAAAATTGACCACATCGGCGGAGAGGCGCTTTTCGGCCAGTTCAAACGAGAGTCGGGTGCGGGTAGAATTCTCGAAAAACACGTTGGCAATGGTCACGTCCCGGAGCGAAGGCACCCGTTTGATGGGCCGGTTGAGCACTTCCTTAAACTCATCGGCGGTCTGGAAAACGAGTTGCAGGTCGTTTTCGGTCAGGTCTTTGATACCGAGGAGGTGTCGGGTGCTGAGTGCAGTCATGCGGGTAATCTTCGATTTCAAACAAAAAAACTCCGACCAGAGGCCGGCGTGGAACGCGCGGAGCTACCTTTCAATCGATCAACCAGATGCCATCTTTTTCGTGGCCTTGTTCCTGCCATTCAACCAGTACACGCTGGCTGTCGAGGGTGTGTACCCGCTGCCCCACGTAATCGGGTTCGATGGGTAAATCCCGGTTGTACCGCCGGTCGATGAGCACCACGAGTTCCACTTTTTCGGGCCGTCCGAAAAACGTCATGGCGTCGAGCGCGGCGCGAATCATGCGGCCCGTGGCAATCACGTCGTCGATTAAAATGACGCGTTTCCCTTCGATTACAAACGGAATCTTAGTCTGATTGGCCTTGAGCGGCGAATCGCGCCGCCGGAAATCGTCGCGGTGAAACGTGGCATCGAGCAGGCCAAACGGAATCGCCCGGCTGGTGGTGGCCTGTAATTCGCGATGAATTCGCTCGGCCAGATGAATGCCGCGCGGTTGCAGCCCCAGCACCACCGACTGACTAAAATCCTGGTGATTTTCAATTAGTTGCTGACACAACCGGCTGATGGTGATTTCCAGTAAAGGGCTGGCGAGGATTAATCGGCGAGACATGAGCGCAAAATTACGATTTACGAAGTACGATTTACGATTTTTGCAGGATTAGCCCCCGGTTCTTCTACATCGTAACTCGTACTTCGTAAATCGTACATGAAATTTCTCATCGCCGGTTTGGGCAACATCGGCCCTGAATACGCCTTCACCCGCCACAACGCCGGGTTTATGGTGCTTGATCGCCTCGCCGCCCGCCACGACCTCCGTTTCGACCCGGGCCGCCTGGCCTACGGTGCCGAACTCCGTCACAAAGGGCACACGTTGTATTTGATCAAGCCCTCGACGTACATGAATCTGAGCGGCAAGGCCATTAGTTACTGGATGAAAACGCTCCAGATTCCAACGGACAATCTGCTGGTAATTACCGATGACCTGGCGCTACCCTTCGGTAAGCTACGCTTGAAGCCCAAAGGCACCCACGGTGGGCACAATGGGTTACGCAGTATTCAAGAAACGCTCAATTCGGATGGGTACGCCCGGTTGCGTTTCGGCGTGGGCAGCGATTTTCCGAAGGGACGACAAGTCGATTATGTTTTAGGAAACTTCGATGAGGCCGAAATGGGCGAACTCCCTGATCGCCTCGACCGGGCTGGCGACATGATCCTGAGTTTCGGCGTTGCGGGGCTTCAATCAACGATGAATAATTTCAACGAATGATAGTATTTTTAGAAGAATTTTGCATTATTTAAAAATAAGAATTTTAATAAAGTTTTATTTTTTGCAACAGAATTTTATACTGTCTGGACGGCGCAAACTGGGAGTTAATTTGAGTTTTAGGGCATATTTTGAAACTTTTAAGCAAATATTATTTGGTAAATTAGATTTTTACCCTTGACACGTGTTCAAACATTTCGTACGTTTGCATTGTCTTTAACACAAAGACAAATTGTAAAATACCATGAAAAGTCAAAAAGTAGCTGTAGCTTTGTTATCAGTATTGATGACGGCTACGTTTGCAAATAAAGAAGTACTGGCCAACGATGAGCCGAAGGATTCAGTCGCTAAGATCAGTACGAATAGCCAGATGATAACGCGCGGTGCGCAGGTTGGCTTCGCCCGTTTTGTGCAAAAATCGGCTCCCCAATTGATAGCTGATGCTACACTGGGTAATTTTTTGAATGTAGTCAACCAGTACGATAACGCTCCGGCACGGCTTTTGAAGGCTGACGTGCAGAGCCAGGCTAATTTTAAGGCCAGCGTACTGAAATTGAACGAGCGGTTGGTGAATGTAAAAGGCGTTGAAGCCACCGCCTGGTTGGAGCGGGTCAACCGCACCGCCAACACGATTACCTTCCTTTGGAGCTATCAGGCAATTGATCAGGTTCCGGTAGCAATTGAGTACGAGGTCGTGACGGAGAAGGAAGGGCAGGTAATCAACCTGTAATTGAAGAGATTAGCGTTTTTTCATAGTAAAATAGGTTTAGAGGTTAAGTGGATAGGGTTTGGGATTTTCCCAAACCCTATTTTGTTTTTAAGTAGCGATGTTTCGCGGGAGGACTATTTAATGCTGAATTCTGAATGCTGAATGGGTAAAGCATTGAATATAAATTTGCCTTTCCCATTCAGCATTCAGCATTCATAGAAGTTCAGAATTCATTTAAAATTCATTATTCCGCACTGCGGCCTGATCGCTCAATTTGTTGAAACCTTGATGCGAGGTGCTGCTTTCGCTCTGATAGCCTTTACGTTGGGGATTGGGATTGGCGGCAGGCTTGGGTAAAAATCGGTTTACCAGCCCAAATACGTTGGTCGTTAACTCCGGGAAAAGTTCGTTAAAAATCGCGATCAGTTTACCCGATAACGTAATGACCAGTTCGGCGCGGCCGTTTTTGAGCGCCGTGATAATCTCCGCCGCCGCATCTTCGGCGACTGCGGAGAGGAAGGGGGCCGAATCGACCCACTTAAACCAGGCGTACTCGTCCTGATGCTGCCCTTTGATGATTGCGTTGCGCGGGCTACCCGTCCGCAACAAGCCGGGGAAAATGGTCGTCACGACAATGCCGTCTTTGGCCAATTCGGACCGTAATCCCTTTGAAAAACCCCCAATGGCGTATTTACTGGCCGAGTACGGGAGCAGGTGCGGCAAACCCACTTTGCCCCCCACCGAGGAAATATTGACGATACGCCCTTCTTTGCGTTCGCGCATTTGGGGCACAACCGCCATGATGGTGTGCAGCGAGCCGAAGAAGTTGATGTCCATCGCTTCGTGGTAATCCTGAAGCGTCGTGTTGTCGAAAGGCCCCAACTGAATGACGCTGGCGTTGTTGATAAGCACGTCGATTCGCCCGAAACGGGTCAGAATGCGCTCCACCAGTTGCTCAACGTCAGTTTGGTTGGCCACGTCGCAGGGCAGCGCCATGACTTCGGCCCCCAACGCGGTGAGTTGGTGCAGGGCTGTTTCGAGTTGATCGGTGCTCCGGGCGCAAATCGCGAGTTTGGCGCCTTCTTTGGCCAGTTGCCTCGCCATCACCAGCCCCAGCCCACGTGCCCCGCCGGTAATGAGTACGACTTTGTTGCGTAAATCGTAGGTGCGGCGTTTGCGGAGAAACGTGGTAGTCGCCAAAGCAATGCCCAAACCCAACGCGAAGGGTACCAGGCGGTTGGTGGTAGTACGGGTTGTCATAAATGAAGATTTTTTGGGAGGGTTCGGTTAAAAATCTATGCCAATTTGCCGACTCGTCAGTGTGCTCCCCGGATTCTACTCACCCCGCCGCAGGGCATTGCGGCTCCGGCAATCGTTTCAATGGGCTTCGTGAGCGGCTGAATTTTTATCTGGTTACGAAGTTGCCGTTGAAGCGCAACGGCTTCAGCGGGCGTGACATCCCAGGCGTGAAGGGGTTGACAGGTAGCCATTTGACCGGGTTTTTACGCGCTTTTTGGCCGAAATGCCTTGATGACTTCCTCGTTGGTTTCCAAAAACGGCCCGCCAATCAGGTCGATGCAGTAGGGAACGGCGGGAAACACAGCATCGAGGCACTGCCGGATGGCACTGGGCTTTCCGGGCAGATTGATTATCAACGTTTTACCCCGAATTCCGGCGGTTTGGCGGGAAAGAATCGCGGTGGGTACGTACTGCAAACTGACTTGCCGCATGAGTTCACCAAACCCAGGCATCATTTTCTGGCAAACCGCCTCGGTCGCTTCGGGCGTCACGTCGCGCGGGGCGGGACCGGTGCCGCCGCTGGTCACGACCAAACAGCAGCCCTGGTCATCGGCCAACTCGATCAGCGTTTGGGCGATCAACGCCTGCTCATCGGGAATAACGCGGTACACGGGTTCCCAACTGCTTTTCAAATACTCCCTGAGCGTCGCCACGATGGCTTTGCCGGGGATATCTTCGTAAATCCCCGCGCTGGCCCGGTCGCTGACGTTGATGATGCCTATTTTTGCGATCATGGGAAAAGTCATTCGCCTGCCAAACCCAACACCTTTTGGTAGAGGTATGGGGCAATTCGAAAAGTCGTTTCGGCCAGTAGTCGGTCTATCACAGGTTTTACCAACGGAAGAAGTTTCTTCGCTTTAGCTTCCAGCAACAACCCAAGTACGCCGATGATGGGAATGCCAAACTTCAGGGCCAACGTTCGACCCGCCAGCTCATCTATCAACAGCAAATCAGCGTGAAGTTCGAGGCAAAGGGTAATCGCTTCTGATTCGCCTTCGTCCAGATCTTGCACCAATTTTGCGAAAAGAGGCTGGTCGCTGATCTGGCGAATTTCAATCCAAATCGGCTGCTCTGTCTCGAACCATTTTCTGAAGTCTGCCAACCGGGTTAATTCGTCAAAAACTTTAGCTGGAATCAGTACTTCCTCGTGCAACGAACGTAGCAACGGCAAATGTCCGATTTGAAACAAGGCACTGACCACGGACGAATCACTAACGACAATCATAAAATCTTCAAATCGCGCAGCGTCGCCAGATCCTGCTCCAAATGGGCTTCCGTTAGCTCGATACCTAAGCCTCGCTCGCCCAGTTCGCGCTCGAAGTCAAGCCGTTCCAGGCCGGTGAGTCGCCGGGCCTGCACTTTGGTAGCCCGCCCGGATTGGTAAAGCCAAATGGCAAATTCCAGCCGGAGTCGTTCGGGTGGGGTATCAGGCAATACCGCTTCGTCGAGTTCGATGAGCATTCGTCCTAAAATTGAGTAGAGAAAGCAAGTTAATCAAAATGGCTTAACTCACCGTCCCGCCGTTCCAAACGCCCTCGCCCGGTTGCAGAAATTGCAACTTCCCATCCCGATCTTCGGCCATCAGAATCATGCCCTGGCTTTCCAGGCCCATCATCGGACGCGGGGCCAGATTAGCCAGCAGCGTAACTTGCTTACCAATAACGGTTTCGGGCGAAACATGCTCGGCAATTCCACTCAGCACAGTGCGCGTATCCAGGCCCGTGTCGAGGGTAAGTTTCAGGAGTTTCTTGCTCTTGGGCACCACTTCGGCGGCAACGATGGTCGCGATGCGAAGGTCAAGTTTCGCGAAATCGTCGTAGCCGATAATCTCTTTCTGGGGAGCGGGGGCTTTGGTGGCTAATTCGTTCATCTTCTTGGTGTCCAGTAATTTTTGAACCTGCGCGTCGATCACGTCATCTTCGAGTTTTTGGAACAAGAGTCCTTGATTCTCAATCGGGTGGCCCTCCGGCAGCAGGTCGGGATGACCCGCTTTCGCCCAGTTCTTCTCGTTGAAATTCAGCATACCACGAAGTTTTTCGGCGGAAAAAGGCAGGAACGGTTCGGCCAGAATACTCAGTGTTGCCGAGAGTTGCAAGGCCAGATTGAGCACCGTCGCGGCGCGTTCGGGACGGTTCGCCGCGCGATCGGTTTTGAGTGCTTTCCACGGTTCGGTTTCGGCGAGGTATTTGTTGCCCAGCCGCGCCACGTCCATCAGTAAAGCCAGGCCTTCGCGAAAGCGAAAATTATCCAGCGACTCGCCGAGTTTAGCGGGAAAAGCGGCTAAATCGGTTAGGAAACTTTGATCGATTTCGGTCAAAATACCCCGCTTGGGTACCGCCGTACCGAAGTTCTTCTCCGTGAGTACGATAGCCCGGTTGATGAAATTCCCCAGTATCCCGACGAGTTCGGAATTGTTGCGCGTCTGGAAATCTTTCCAGGTAAACTCCGAATCTTTCGTCTCCGGGCCATTGGCGGTTAGGGCGTAACGCAGCACATCCTGCTTGCCGGGAAACTGCTCCAGGTACTCGTGTAGCCACACGGCCCAGTTGCGCGAGGTACTGATTTTATCGCCCTCCAGATTCATAAATTCGTTGGCGGGTACGTTGTCGGCGCCGGGGATAAACCGCCCGTCGGCCATGAGCATCGCCGGGAAAATCAGGCAGTGAAACACGATGTTGTCCTTGCCGATGAAATGCACGAGGCGGGTATCTTTTGCTTTCCACCAGCCTTCCCAGCCGTCGCCTTTCAGTTCTTTCGTAAACGTGATGTAGCCAATTGGCGCGTCAAACCAGACGTAGAGCACTTTGCCTTCGGCATCGGGCAAGGGCACTTTGATGCCCCAATCGAGGTCGCGGGTCATGGCGCGGGGTTTCAGCCCTTCCGTTAGCCAGGAACGCACCTGCCCGGCCACGTTGGTTTTCCATTCGGGGTGCGTATCCACGTACGCCTGCAACTGCGGTTGTAGCTGATCCAGAGGCAAATACCAGTTTTTGGTTGGCTTCATCACGGGCTTTTCGCCACTCAGGGCCGAGCGCGGATGGATGAGTTCCGTCGGGCTAAGCGTGCTCCCGCAACGCTCGCACTGATCGCCGTACGCGTTTTCGTTGCCACAAATCGGACAGGTGCCGATGATGTAGCGGTCGGCCAGAAACTGCCCGGCTTTTTCGTCAAAATACTGTTCGGTCACTTCCTCGACAAAGCCTCCTTTGTCGTAAATCTGCCGGAAAATATCCTGCGACATTTCGTGGTGTTCCGGCTTGCTGGTGCGCGAATAAATATCGAACGAAATGCCAAAATCCCGGAACGAATCCCGGATTTGTACGTAGTATTTATCCACGACTTCCTGGGGGGTAGTGCCCTCTTTTTGAGCGCGAATCGTGATGGGTACGCCATGCTCGTCGGTGCCCGAAATGAACGCCACGTCGTGGCCTTTGGCCCGCAGGTAGCGCACGTAAATATCGGCGGGAATGTAGCAGCCCGCCAGGTGCCCGATGTGAATCGGCCCATTGGCATAAATCAGCGCGGCGGTGACGGTCGTGCGGGCAAAATTGGTTTCAGACATAAAATCAAGAGACGAAAAATCAGGAGACGAGGGCGATTTATGAAATTAAAGCCCGTCGCGTCGATCAGGCGGCAAAGATACGGGAGACAATCGGGCGAAGAACTTCGCCTGCCAAATTCCATTGGAGGATTCAAAACTTGCTAAAGACTGCGTGGCTCAATTAACTTTGGCAAAATTGATGCGGCCTCATCGCCAATAACCTTCCTGCAAACCTATTTAGTGCGGATTAGGCAATCCGCGATACAATCTTCCATGAAAAAAGGACTCCTTCTGCTCTACCTCCTCTTCTTCGCCCTTTCGCTGTACGCGCAACCGGCTAAACCTCAGCAACTCACTGCGGCCAAATCGCCCGAAAGCCTCGGTTTCTCTCCCGAACGTCTATCGCGCATCGACGCCGTCATGCAGGAGCACGTGGCCCGGCAACGCATCCCCGGTGCCACAATGTTGCTGGCGCGAAAAGGGCAAATTGTTTACTACAAAGCCTTTGGCTACCAGGATGTCGAAACCAAAACACCGCTTCAGCGGGACGCTATTTTCCGCATCATGTCGATGAGCAAAGCCATCACGTCCGTGGCGGTGATGCTGCTGTACGAAGAGGGCAAAATCGGCCTCGACGATCCGGTTTCGCGCTACATTCCGGCGTTCAAAAACCCCCGGGTTCTCACTTCTTTTAACCCGAAAGACACCACGTACAGCGCCGTACCCGCCAAGCGCGAAGTCACCATCCGGCACTTGCTCACCCACACGGCGGGCATTCCCTACAGCCATCCGCTCTACCAGAAGGACGGGATTCCCGATTTTTTCAGCCTCGAACCAAAGAAACTTTCGCAAACCATTCCGGCCCTGGGGAGTCTGCCCTTGCTGCACGAACCCGGCGAAAAATACACGTATGGCCTCAACACCGACGTGCTGGGTTACCTGGTCGAAGTGGTTTCGGGGATGCGTTTCGGGGAGTTTTTGCAAAAACGAATCCTTGAACCCTTGGGTATGACCGACACTGGTTTCTACCAACCCGACAGCAAAAAAGCCCGGTTGATGCACCTCTACAGCCGGAGCACCTCCGGTGAATCGTTGGTGAAACACCCCAATTTTGCCGAAGAAAATTACCCGGTTTCGGGTGCTAAAACCTACGAGTCGGGCGGGGCGGGCCTGAGTTCGACGGTGATGGATTACGCGAAATTTCTGCAAATGTTGCTTAACGGTGGGCGTTTCAATAACCAGCAATTGCTCAGCCGCAAAACCATCGAACTTATGACGACCAATCAAATCGGAGAGCTGGAGATGGGCGGAGTAGGTAATAAGTTTGGGTTGGGCTTTGAAATCGAAACCGAAAAAGGCCACGCCAAAGCCCCCGGCAGTTTGGGTACGCTCCGCTGGGGTGGCCGCAATTACTCCGATTATTGGTGGGATCCGCAGGAAGAAATTCTGGCCGTTTGGACCACGCAATTGCTGCCGAATACTGCGCCCGGCATCGACAAACAGTTTAAGCAACTGGCTTACCAAGCCTTAGTCGATTGATTTTGGCTTAGTCACCACGGTCATCCGCAGAAGCTTCGCGCGTTTTTTGCTTTTCGCGCGCTATCTCCTTTTCTGCCCGACGCAATGCCCTTATCTGCTTGACATTCAACGTGGTAATGGGAGCAAAATAAAGCAGGGCAGTGAGTAGGTCAATACCCAAAGAAATCCAGATACTCAGAAACGCGGTACTCATGGCGATCAAATACATCAAGGGAGCGAGCAGACTACGTCGGAACGCTTGCCATTGTTCGTCCTCCGGAATATCATCGTTGTACAATCCGGCTTGCGCGACGTAATGGCGCATCCAGGAAAAATTGGCACTCGCCAGAAAAAAAATGATATTGAAGAAAGCGACCGCAACGGGCTGGGTAGGATAATTTCCCACAAACGACGTTGGAAACGGAACGAAACAAATCCAGAACAGTAGTAGGTTATTGATCCACAGTAGTTTAATCGTTGCTTTGTTTAACGAGTGAAACAACTGATGGTGATTAACCCAGAATATGGCCACAAACAAAAAACTGAACGCAAACCCAATAAAACTGGGCAATAGCGTCAGTAACTGGAGCCAAACCTGCCGATTGGTGGGGTCTTCGGGTAGCTTGGGCACATTCAGATTTAACACTAACAGCGTGACAATAATGGACATCACTCCGTCGCTGAAGGTCTCGATCCGAGCCGTGCTGGGCGTTTGGGCGTACTGATTACGAAGTCTGAATCCAATTAAGGCCATTGCTGAGGATTTTATCTGAAGAAAGAGTATTCGCTCAACGCAACAACCACTCAATTCGGGTTGCTATGTTTGTACCATGATTTTACTCACCGGGGCCACGGGGTTGGTCGGTAGCTTTACGGCCCGCCGTTTGCTCGAAGCCAATCAAAAAGTCCGTGCCCTCGTGCGCCCCGACAGCGACCGCCACCTGCTGGCCGACGTCGCCCAACAAATCGAGTGGCTGGAAGGGGATATTCTCGACGTACTCTCGCTCGAACGCGCAATGGAAGGCGTCAGTCAGGTCGTTCACGCGGCGGCTATCGTGTCGTTTGTACCCCGGGATCGCCGGTCGATGCACAAAATCAATGTCGAAGGAACGACCAACGTCGTGAATGCCTGTTTGCAAACGGGCGTCCGAAAATTACTCTTCGTTAGTTCGGTGGCGGCGTTAGGGCGTTCGTCAAAAAAAATCGGGCCTGAGCCGCAGATCATCGACGAAAATGCCCGCTGGGAAGAATCGCCGCTCAACTCCAATTACGCCAAAAGTAAGTACCTGGCCGAACTGGAAGTTTGGCGGGGTGCCTCCGAAGGGCTATCGGTGGTGGTCGTCAATCCCTCGCTTATTCTGGGCGCGGGCGACTGGCACCGCAGTAGTACGCAGCTTTTTAAATACGCCTACGACCAACACGCGTTTTACCCGGAAGGCACCCTCAACTACGTCGACGTACTCGACGTGGCCGAAGCGATTTATCAATTGCTAAAGGCAGACGTTGAAACCGAGCGTTTCATCCTCAACGCCGGGACGATTTCGTACCGTGATTTTTTAGCGAAAGTTGCAAAAGCCTTTGGCAAAAAAGCCCCCCGAATTTGCGTCTCCCGTCCGACCACCGAGGTACTCTGGCGGTTGGAAGCCCTCCGTACCTGGCTGACGGGCCGCGCACCCTTGATCACGCGCGAAACCGCGCAGGCCTCGAGTCATTCGTATGTCTATCCGAACGATAAAATCCGGCAAATGCTCGGTCTGGAATTCCGCACTTTGGACGAAACCGTCGCGCGGGTGGTAAACCAATTGAAGCCGTAAAGCCGGGGCCAAAAACTTCCCCGGACTTTTGTTGATCGGAATTTTCCTGCTATCTTTAATTGTTTTCGAATCAGTCCAAACATGAACCGGCCCCAGTTGCGCATCACCGCCCTGCCCTGTTTATTCGTCAAAGGCAGCGTAGCGTTTTACTGACCGGCTCAGGAATGAGACCGACCCATTTAGAATTATTACCCGCTGAACGCCCATGATGGAGCAAGAATTTGATGATCGGCCCGGTGCAATCCAGGATTCAGTACGGCGTTTTGAACAGATGTTGCAGCGGCACGAAGAATCGTTCTTCGACCTCGATACGTATGAACAAATCGTTGAGCACTACCTCGATGAGGGCAAGTTTGACGAAGCCATCCATGCCTGCGGCAAAGGCCTCGACCAGTATCCTTATTCGCTCGAGTTGATGTTGCACAAGGCGCATTGCCTGGCCAACCTCCAGCACTACGACGAAGCCCTCGAACTGCTCGATCGTGCTTCGCTATTCAACCCCACCGATACGGACGTCCGGTACCTGCGCGGCACGGTGTACTCGCTCATGGGCGACTACGAACAGGCCATTCGGATGATGGAGGAAGTACTCGACACGACCGACGAAAAAGACGACGTGTACTACCACATCGGGTTGGCGTACCAGAGTTGGGGCAAATACCCGGAGGCCATCGCGAGCTACAAGGAGTCGATTCAGCACAACATTGGCAATGAAAATGCGCTCTACGAACTGGCCTTTTGCCTCGACGTGACCGGCGAACTCGAAGCCAGCCTCGACTACTACCAGCAATTTATCGACAACGATCCCTTTTCGCACAGCGCCTGGTACAACATCGGCATTGCTTACAGCAAGTTGGAACGCTTTGAGGACGCCGCCCAAGCCTACGAATACGCCACGTTTATTAAAGCCGATTTCGCCTCAGCCCATTTCAACCTCGGCAACACCCACATGAATCTGGGTTACTACGAGCGCGCCCGCGATTGCTACGAACTGGTGCTGAAGCACGAAGAACCTTCGCCCGAAGCGCTCTGCTGCATGGGGGCCAGCTACGAGCGCATGGAGCAATACGATAAGGCCATTCGCTACTACAAGCAATCCATCAAACTCGATCCGCTCTGGGACGAGGGTTGGTACGGCGTGGGCGTCTGTTTGAGCGAGCAGGATAAGTGGTTTGAATCGCTGCACTTCCTGCGTAATGCCCTGAAGTTGGACGAGAAAAATGCGGAATACTGGCTCGCCGTTGGCGAAACCGAGCGTAAAATCGGCAACACCATGTCGTCGGTGGAAGCCTACCAGCAATCAGCCGATCTCGACCCGACCAACCCGGAACTCTGGCTGAAATGGTCGTTGCTGTACTACGAACAGGGCGACATGGAGAAAGCCTTCAAAGTCGTTCAGAGCGGCATCGATGAACTCCCCGAAGAGGCCATTCTCTACTACCAGGGGGTGATCTACCTCATCAACGACGGCCAGTACCGCGAGGGGTTTTTGTACCTCGAAACCGGCCTCATCCTCGACTACGACAAGCACACGCTGCTCTTCGACTATTTCACGAACCTGGAAACCCAGAAAGCTCTCAACCGAATTATTGAGCAGTACCGGAAGAAGTGAAATAGAGGAGAGAGGACAGTGAATAGAGAATAGACAAATTCAGTGTTGTCATTATCGGACGACTTAGAGTTGCCCGACGAATTCTAAAACCTCCCAACTTCCTCAGAGTTGGGAGGTTTTTTGTTGGCGCAACCGCTCTTTTAACACGTCCAGGAGCTGGATGATCCGAATGTCGAGTGCGCAGCGAAAATGCCCTTCCGGACAGGCTTCATGGCCGTGCAATCCGCAGGGACGGCAGTAAAGAGGTTCTTCAATGTCAACGATTCTCGCAAAATCGGCCAGTGGCCCGTAGCCAAATCCAGGCACGGTCGAGCAAAACACGGCGCAGGTCGGAGCGTTGACGGCCGAGCAGAGGTGCATCGGTGCCGAGTCGTTCACGTAATTGAGTACGGCATCCCGCATCAAGGCCGCCGATTCCAGTAGTCCAAGTTTCCCGGCCCGGTTTTCAACGACGCGCTGGCCAATACACGCCTGCCGGATTGTTTCGCAGGCGTGTACGTCGCCGGGGCCGCCGAGCAGGTACACCGTCAGGTTTGGCGGCAAGGCATTGATAAAAGCAATCCACTGACTTTCGGGAAATTGCTTCGTAAACCACACGGAAGTTGGCGCGATGCAGACGTAAGAACCATCAGTGGACTGGTGAGGAACCCGGTTCGGCGGATAAAGTCGGGGTCGAAATACGGTTTCGTCCGTGAAAAATCGCACCAAATCCGTGTTGCGATCCACTTCGTGAACGCCGGGTTGAATCCGGTGTACAACGCGGTGGGTGAAGAATCGTGCAAACGGATTTTTGTCAAAACCAATCGTCTCCCACGCCCCCGAAAACGCCGTCAGTACCCCCGTCGACCCGTAGCGTTGCAGGTTGATGACCCGGTCGTAACGCCGTTGCCGGATGGTCGTTAGCAAGGTCCAAAGGCTGCGGTACTTGCCTTTTTCCTTATTCCAAATCAACACGTTATTCAAAAACGGATGGCCCTTGAAGAGCATTTCGTTGCCCTTCCGAACGAGCAAATCAAGTTGGGCATCGGGAAAATGATAGTGCAGTTTTTCAAGCAGCGCCGTTGCCAGAATAGCATCACCGATGAAGGCCGTTTGGATGAGCAAAATCCGCATGGCAGCAAAGGTAACCAATTGGCGTGACGACGCCCGGCGGTAGGCGTGGCACGGTTCTCCGCACTGCCCTACGCAACCGTGCCACGCCTATAAACGATATTTCAACGCCAAAATCCCCTGCAAAGGAATCGTTCGGCGAGTAGCACCAACACCCGAACGGAAATACAGCCGCTCCTGAGGATTGATTTTTCGGGCCATTTGATCCAAAGGCAACTAGGCTTGTACGCCCAAATCCAGCCGAAGTCGGGGACCGAGAGAGGTAGTCATTCCCGCAAGTCCACCCACCGCTACTGAACTGCCCCTTCGTTCACTCGAAACAAACGGCGGAGGCACACAGTCGCAGAGTATATCCTCGGGCACTCGTTTAGGTAAAAGCTGGGTGGTATTGACCATCCGTAAGCGGGAAAGAATCGCCGTGACGCCCACGAACGGACGGAATCGTTTCTCCAGAAAAAAATAATACCGGCCACCCAGTTTGGCGTAAGGCCCGCGCACACCTTGAAAGAACACGGTTTGTTCGCCGGTTTGTACATTTGGAAAAACCTCGTGATGCACGCCCCAGTACGAATAGCCCGCATCAGCCGTCAGATTCCAATGTCGGTTCGGTGCGCTGACTTCGTAATTCGCTTCCAGTGAATAACTTAGCAATGGCCCCACATTCAATCCAATACGGCTTTCCCAACGCTGGGCGTAGGCGGTTAAATTCAGCAGGCAGAGCGCCCCAAGTAGCAGTCGTTTCATGCGTTTAACAGTTTGTCGTAACTTCGCCCGAGTTACTCCCAAGACCCCAAAACTACCGCTTCGGTTGGAATGCCCCAGTACTTTTTTTTGTTGCCCTTTTTAACCGTACTCAACACACCAATTCCCGTTAACATCGTAAGTCAATTTTACCCCAATTGCTTACGTTTGCTTTAGCAATTCTGAATGGACGAATACCAACTTCACACCCTGCCCAACGGCATCCGGGTGGCCCATCGGCAAATTAATACGAGTCAGGTGGCCCACGTGGGCATCATGCTCGACATCGGCAGCCGCGACGAACAGCCCCACCAGCAGGGCCTGGCCCACTTCTGGGAACACATGGCGTTTAAAGGCACCCAACACCGCAACCCGTTTCACATCCTCAACCGACTGGAAACCGTCGGTGGCGAGTTGAACGCCTACACCACAAAGGAGAAAATCTGCTTCCACGCCTCGCTACTCAAAGAACACTACGAGAAGGCCGTCGACATCCTGGCCGACATCACGTTTCACTCCGTTTTCCCGGAAAAACAACTCGAAAAAGAGCGTAGTGTGATTATGGAAGAAATCGCGATGTACTACGATTCACCCGAAGACGCGTTGCAAGACGACTTTGACGGGCTCGTCTTCGCGGGTCACCAACTGGGGGCCAACATCTTGGGTACGCCCGAAAGCCTGCGCTCGTTTGGCCGTGACGATTTGCACCAGTTCATCCACGAAAACCTGGACACGGAGCAAATCATTTTCTCATCCATAGGAAATATTCCCTTCAAAAAAGTCGTGAAACTGGCCGAGAAATACCTCGGCGACGTACCCGCCAAGCGCAGCAACCGCGTTCGGATTTCGCCCAACGGCTACCACCCGCAGCAGCAGCAAGTGGCCCGGCCCATTGTGCAGGCGCACGCCGCGCTGGGTCGGCGGGCCTACGCGCTGAACGACACCCATCGGCTGCCGTTTTATATGCTTGTCAACCTGTTTGGCGGGCCGGGTATGAACTCCCGGCTCAACCTGTCGGTGCGGGAAAAACACGGCCTGGTGTACTCCATCGACGCCAGCTACACGCCCTACCTCGACACGGGTTTCGTGGGTATTTACTTCGGTACCGAACAGCGACAAGTGGCCAAAGCTGTATCGCTTATTTTGAAAGAATTGAAAGTTTTACGCGAAAAACCGCTGACCACCAATCAGTTGCACGTTACTAAACAGCAGTTGATGGGCCAACTGGCGATGGCCGAAGAGGGCAACCTGAGTTATATGCTGATGATGGGCAAAAGCCTCCTCGATCTCAACCGCGTGGAACCCCTCGACGAATTATTCAGCCAGATCAAGGTCGTCACTGCCGCCCAGTTGCAGGACATGGCGAATGAAATCTTCGTGGAAGACGAATTTTGCCAGTTGCTGTTTTTACCGGAAAACTAAGTTTTTTGTCATGGCTCCGGCTACCCGGCCAGAGCCATGACAAAAAATGGGATGACAAGAGGGCACTTTTACTGCTTCACTTTTCACTGAAAATGGATTTTTTGCCTAAACCAATCGCCGACTACGCTGCCGCCCACACCAGCCCGGAAGGTGCGGTTTTGCTGCGTTTGAACCGTGAAACATACGCTAAAGTGCTGTACCCCAGAATGCTGTCCGGGCACCTGCAGGGGCGGGTTTTGTCGATGATTTCCTGGATGTTGCGGCCAAAATTTGTTCTTGAGATCGGTACGTACACGGGCTATTCGGCGTTATGTTTGGCGGAAGGACTGGCCGAAGGCGGCAAGATGCTGACGCTGGATGTTAACGAAGAGTTGGAACCCTTCACGCGCTCGTTTTTGGCGGCTTCCGGTTACGCTGACCGCATCGAGTACCGGATCGGCAATGCGCTTGATTTGATCCCGGATTTGCCCGATGAGCCGATTGATTTGGTGTTCATCGATGCCGACAAAGTCAATTATAGTCGATATTTTGACTTAATTTTTGACCGGCTCCGTTCGGGTGGATTCATCATTGCCGACAACGTACTGTGGAGTGGCAGGGTGATAGAACCGCAGAAAAACATGGATAAAGAAACCCGTGCTTTGCTCGATTTCAACGAAAAAATCAATGCCGATACCCGCGTCGAAAACGTCCTGCTACCCATCCGCGATGGGTTGCTGATTGCCCGAAAGATTGGTGATTAAGTTATAGATTAACTCAAGTTGTGTGCTATCGGTGAAAATGAGTGATTTGAAAAGTTGTCGAATTTAAAGTGTTTATAAACTTATCTACCGACTCAAATCCTATCCTCTTCATGCAACAAAAAACGATCCTCCTCTACCTGCCCCTGCTTTTTTGGCTGAACGCCGCTCAGGCCCAAACCGCCACTTACCGCGTACCCCGATCGCTCGACTTTGCGGGCATTACCGTCCGGTTTGACGACGGTGCCCGGCAAGTCATTCAGACCGACGTGAACGCCCTGATGAGCAACCGCCGCGTACTCGACACCCGCCTCGAACGCATCCTGCAATACTTCCCGATTGTCGAATCCATTTTTGCTGAAGAAGAAGTACCCACTGATTTTAAATACCTCGTCGTGCAGGAAAGTGGCCTGGTACCCGACGCCGTTTCGACCTCCAACGCGGTGGGTTTTTGGCAGTTTAAAAAAGAAACCGCCGGGGATTTTGGGATGCGCGTGGACGCTGAGGTGGACGAACGCAAGAACATCCACGCCGCTACCCGTTCCGCCGCTAAGTACCTCAAGCGCAACAACCAGGTTATGAAAAACTGGATTTCAACGCTTTACTCGTATTATCTGGGTTTGGGCGGAATCAAAAAACTGGTGCCCGAAACCTGGATGGGGGCCAACCAAATCGACGTTACCGACCAGACCGACCGGTACATTTTGCGCTGCCTGGCGCACAAAATAGTCTTTGAACAGGAGTTACTGACCTACAAACCAACGACGTTTAGTTTCTACGAATACCGCTACGGCAATGGCAAGGCTTTCAGCGAAATCGCCGCCGAATTGCAGGTCGACGAGGCCGAACTCCGACGCCACAACCGCTGGGTGGGCGGTTCGAAGGTGCCGCTGGATAAAGAATACGTCATGCTGGTTCCGGTGGCCAGCAAAGAGCAACTGGCCAACGTGCGGTCGAAGTCGGTGGGTACCAACACCCGCCTCGACGTCACCAAAAACGACCTCGGTTTTCCGGTGCTCAAGCGCATGACGCCCGCCGTGCGCGACAAAAAAGTGCCGGTTTTCTACGAAATCAACGGCAAAAAAGGCATTCTGGCGCAGGCTGGCGATACTCCAGCCGCGCTGGCTGGCCGGGCCAACGTCGCGTTGTCGCGTTTTTTGAGTTACAACGACATGAGCGATAAAGACCGCCTCGTGGCGGGTGAAGTGTATTATTTGAAAAAGAAAGGTCGCAAAGCGGTGGTGCCTTTCCACACCACCCAGCGCGACCAAACCCTCCGACAAGTGTCGCAGGTGTACGGCGTGCGGTTGAGTCGGTTGCTGAAATTTAACCGGATGGAAACCATTCAGCGCCTGCAACCGGGCCGGGTGCTGTGGCTGCAACGCAAACGCCCGTCGAGCAAACCCGTCGAGGTGATCAAATTGCCCGATGGCCCTCGTAGTGAGCCAGTTCCCTCCCGCCGCCCTGTACTGGCCGACGAGGAACCGCAAACGATCACGCCGCCGCAGGAAGCGAAACCAAACGTCAGCAAGCCCATTCAGTCCGTCGCCGTCAATACGGTTCCCCCAGCCAGTACGGTTCCTGCGACGGGCACACCGCCCCCGACCAATGACCGGGAAGTCGACATCGTGATTCCTGACGGCCAGACCGCCATCAAACGAACCGTGCAATCCAGCAATAGTCGGGTGGTGCTGATTCCTGAAAACAGCACCGCAACGCCGGGAACAACCTCGGTTCCAACCACCAAACCCGCTTCCATCCCAACGACGCAACCGACCAAATCGCCGGGCTACTCGCCAGCACCCCCGGTGAGGAAACCAGCGGGCGTCGCCACGTCGCCTGGCGTCGTGTACGAAGTGGAAAAGCCAGAGCGCATGACCCCGTCAAAACCAACGAGCCAGACATCGATGCACACGGTTGCGCCGGGTGAGACGTTTTTCAGCATTGCCCGGCAGTACGGCGTTTCGGTGGCCGGGTTGCGCGAGTGGAATAGGTATCCCGAAACTCCGGCGCTGAAAATCGGGCAGCAAGTTGTGGTGCGGGCACCCGATGGGCGATCACCCGGCGAAAATTCGGGTAGGAGTCAACCCCCTTTGGCGAACAAAACTCCCACCAAAGTGCCCGCCGCCAACTGGACCGAGCATACCGTGCAGCCAGGGGAAACCTTTTTTAGCCTGACCCGCAAATACAACGTCACGCCGCAAAACCTGCGCGATTGGAACGGCTTTGCGGAGTACCCGACATTGAAACTTGGACAAGTTATAAAAGTCAAAAAGTAGTTACAAAAAAGTAGTGAGTAGTCAGGAGCGGGCGGTCCGCCGTTGCGGGAGATACGTTCTCCCTTCTCCTCACTCCCCACTCCTAACTACTCACTACTACCTCATGATTCTGATTGAAAATACCGTCATCAGCGATGACATCGCCGATAAATTCTTCGTTTGCGAACTCAGCAAATGTAAGGGGGCCTGTTGCGTGGAGGGCGATCTGGGGGCACCGCTGGAGGCCGTCGAGTTGGCGGTTTTGGAGGCTGAATACGAAAATATTGCGCCTTTCCTCACCGAAGCCGGTCGGCAGGCTATCGCCGGGCAGGGCAAGTACGTGCATGACCTGGAAGGCGATTTCTCCACCCCCACCATCGGCAACCGCGAATGCGCCTACGCCATTTACGACCAGCGCGGCATTTTGAAATGCGGCATCGAGCAGGCGTTTTTCGCTGGCAAAACCGACTTTCGCAAGCCCATCAGTTGCCACCTCTACCCCATCCGGGTCACGAAATACGAGGAATACCACGCGCTCAACTACGACCGCTGGCACATTTGCGCCCCCGCCTGCGACCACGGCGCGGCGCTGAAAGTACCCGTCTACCAGTTTCTGAAACAACCCCTGATTCGGGCCTACGGGGAGGACTGGTACGCGGAACTTTGCCGGGAAATTGAAGAACGCGAAGGCGTAAACGCAGCGAAAGAAAATGCCTGAGAATCCCTTCGACGACATTTACGAGGTTGTCAAACTCATTCCGCCGGGGCGCGTGACCAGCTACGGCACCATCGCCAACTACCTGGGCAGCAAAGGCGGCGCGCGGTTGGTGGGCTGGGCCATGAATGCCTGCCACGGGTTAGGCATCCCGGCACACCGCGTGGTCAACAGCAAGGGTTTGCTAACGGGTAAGGTCTATTTTGGTGGCAACCGGATGCAGGAACTGCTTGAAGCTGAGGGCGTTCAAATCCGAAACGACCAGGTTCTTGACTTTCAAAAACTTCTTTGGGACCCGGCGGTAGAATTGTAGTCGTGCCCACGCTGTGCGTGGCATGATCTACCCTGCCAAACCGCTTTCAGTTTCAGTCGTGGCACACTGTACGTGGCATAATCTACCTTACCAAACCGCTCTTCCAGTCGTGCCACGCACAGCGTAGGCACGACACTCATTTTGCCTTCGGCGCCTGCCGTACAATCTCATCCAAACTTTTCACGAGCCGGGCCATCCGCGTTTCGGGCTTTTTGGCTTCTTCAATCCACTCGATGAGGTAATATCGGCGCGATTTGGAGAGGCGCTCAAAAGCGGCTTTCACGTCGGGATAATCGTCGAGAACGGCGGCCAAATCGTCGGGAACGGGCAGTTCACGGTCGCGGAGGACGGGGTTTTCTTCAATCGCCAAGTCCAGATCTTCGCCCAACTGCGCCCCGGCACGTTGTCGAATATCGGCGTTCAGAATGAGGTAGTGCTCACCGTCGGCGCGGGGGAGCAGGGTCGTTTCAAACGGTTTACCATTGGCCGTACCCCGAATCCAGATTTGTCCGGTTTTGCCAAACGTCTCCTCAACGTTCAACGGCACGTCCACGAAGTACATCGTCACCTGGCCGTCGTGGCGGCAATGGAGGGTCGCGATAAAGGAGTGCATGGGCTGGGGTTTTACGACTTTTTAAACGCAGTACGTTTTTTGACTTGAATGTAGCCAGAACGCGGCGCACGGCTTTTACGGGCACAATTTACACCGTCAAAAAATGCCCCGCTACCCGTCCGCGACCCAACGCATAACCAGTTCGGGTTAAGTTTTATTAACACCCCTCTCTTAACTCTTTTCGAAATCATCTCGTTTTCAAATAGATCCGATGGCTGTGAGATTGCGCTACGCGACCATCGGATTGAGGGATTGAATTAAGTAAACATCTAATCATCATCGCTATGAAAACGGTCAAAATTTGCTCGCTTTTTGTTTTATCGCTTGCCCTGGCCTTCGGTCACGACCTTCAGGCCCAAGCCCGGCGAGGCTGGACACCCCAGACCCGAGGTACCCTTGTTGGGGCCGGTTTGGGTGGAGCCGCCGGAGCCATCATCAACAAACAGAATCGCCTCGTCGGGGCGGCCGTTGGTGGGGTAGTCGGCGGAGTTGCCGGCAGTCAGCTTGGTAAAAATCAACGCCGCCGGTGGAGTCCGCAAGCTAAGGGGGCCGTCATTGGGACGGGCGTTGGCGCGGCGGCGGGAGCTATTATTCATAAACGCAACCGGGTTTTGGGTGGCGTAGTCGGCGGGGTGCTGGGCGGTGCCGGTGGGTACGCGGTTGGCAAGCACGTTGACAACCGGAACAAAAAAGCGGCTCGTGAAGCCGCCGCCCGCGCGGAAGCCGAGCGAATGGCCGCCGCCAAAACCGCCGAGGTTCAGCCCCAGGTGGCCAATTCAGTGGTTCTTCCCGAGAAGGCTACCCGACCCTACGCCTTTGTTTCGTACCAGCCAGCTACTGCGCCGGTTATGTCCGCAGCGAGCCTGCCCACGGCGAGTCTGACCACAACGGGTTTAGGTTATTTGCTGAACACTTCTTACGGCGATATGTCTACGCCGTATCCGACCTCAGAGCTTAGACGTAAAAGTTGGTAATTTTTCACCGGATATCGCCTCGTCCACGGCTCCGCATTGGAGCGTGGACGGGCAATTTAAACCAGTTAAAGCCATGAAAACTATCCAAACGTTTCGTTTCAATTTCCCGACCCGTCTCCACGTGTTCCTTGGATTAAGCCTTGTCGTCCTGCTCACGTCCTGCACAAAAAAGGAAGTAAACGTGCAGGAACTCAACCAGCAATTCATCGGGGCCTGGAACAATAAAGATTCCGACAAAGTAATTTCACTACTGGCCGACGATGTGCATTTTTTACAGGGAAGCCTTCACCTCAACGGGAAATCGGAAGTAGCCCAGGGTTGGGTTCGGAGTACGCTTCCCACCATCAGCGATTTAAAAACCAACGTCGTGACGTCGGCGGCGGACGATAAAACGGCCTACCAGGCGGGTACATTTTCGGTGGATGTACTGCCCGCTACCCCCAACGAGCCGCACGGATTTGGGGAGGGGAATTTTATTCTGCTCTGGAAAAAAGGCGCGGACAACACCTGGAAACTGAGCTACGCCCAACTGGAAGATTTGCCGGTGCAGGCAAAAAGTATGTAGCCCCAAACATGAGGCTTACGAACCCTACAAAAAATGTCCGACCTGTGCGTCGGACATTTTTTGTTTGAAACCACCGCCAACTGAGAAAGCAACGTTTTGCGTTTAAACGACGGAAGATTGATGTCCTTGCGCAATCCTGAGGGGATTTGTTTCCGTAAGTGAAGCGAACACATCAACAACCAAACCCTATTCGCTATGATCACCACCCTCGGCAATCTCTTCAACCGATTTGACCGCCTCGACACCCGCATCAACCGTTGGCTGCGTTCCATCAGGCTG
>JAJAZB010000410.1 GCA_026785975.1 Cytophagaceae bacterium
CGGACTCGCCCGAAGCACAAAAAATACCGTTCTTCCAACGCTTGAAGGAAAATGCGGAGCGGTTGGGGGCCAATCAATCCTTCCGCACGGGCGCACTGCTTTTGTTTCTATTATTGGCCGGAAAGGCAACAATCGATGGTATGTACTCGATTGGTGTCAACCAAGGATACGCACCCAAGCAACCAATTGCTTACTCGCACAAACTTCACGCGGGGCAGTACAAAATCGATTGTAACTATTGCCACACGGGTGTCAACAAAGGGATGTCGGCTAATATTCCGTCGGCTAATATTTGTATGAACTGCCACAACGCGATCAAGCGGGAATCCCCTGAAATCCAGAAGATTTACCAGGCTATCGAACAAGATAAGCCCATTGAGTGGGTACGGGTTCATAATTTGCCTGACCTGGCGTATTTCAATCACGCACAACACGTGAACGTAGGCGGAATCCAATGCCAGCAATGCCACGGCGAAATCGAGAAAATGGAAGTCGTGGAGCAACGCTCTTCGCTGACGATGGGCTGGTGTATCGACTGCCACCGGCAGACTAACGTTAATACCGAAGGCAATGCGTACTACGATAAGTTGATTCAGATTCACAAAAAAGACGGTGGTAAAGACCTGAAAGTAGGCAACATCGGCGGTTTGGAGTGTTCCAAGTGTCACTACTAAAATAGTACCCTACCGGCTTCTTTTACCCGAAGCCATTCTGTTCTGCGCAACGACAACCCATGGAAAATAAGACTAAACGATACTGGCGGGGAATTGAAGAGTTGACCAACGACGCGGAGTTCGTCAAAAACTCCAGCAAAGAATTTGCTGACTTCAATCTGGATCCGAATTCATCCGACACTCTGACGGATGGCGCGGGAACTCACCGCCGGGATTTCCTGAAAATGTTGGGTTTTAGCGTGGCCGCCGTATCACTGGCTGCTTGCGAAGCGCCCGTTCAAAAGGCAATTCCTTACCTGAATAAACCGGAGGAAATCGAACCCAGTATTGCCAACTGGTACGCCTCGACCTACACCGATGGCGGCGACTACGCCAGCGTTTTGGTAAAAACACGGGAAGGACGACCCATCAAATTAGAAGGCAACCGCTTATCAAGCGTGAGCATGGGTGGCTTGAGCGCCCGGGCGCAGGCTTCGCTTCTGAGCCTGTACGACAACGAAAAACTCAAAGGCCCCCAGGAAGGCGGAAAAGATACCACCTGGAAAAATCTCGACCAGAAAGTTGCCGCTCAGTTGAGCAGAAGTCGCAACGTTCGGGTCGTTTCCTCAACGATTTTGAGTCCCGCTACGAAGGCAGTCATCAACGATTTCAAAACCAAATACCCTTCCGTCCAACACATTCAGTACGATGCTGACTCGATGTCGGGCCTGTTGGCTGCCAACGGCGGTATCATGCCCAGCTATGATTTTAGCAAAGCCAGGGTGATTGTTGGGTTATCGTGTGACTTTTTGGGAAGTTGGGCCTCTTCGCAGATTTTTCAAACCCAATACGCAAAAACGCGCAAACTGAATTCGGCCAAAGGCGGTAAAAAAGAGATGTCACGGCACTACCAGTTTGAGACGATTCTCTCAAACACAGGTGCCAACGCCGACTACCGCACGGCCATTAAGCCTTCCCAGGAAGGACTCGTCGCTGCTGCTTTTTACAATAAATTAGCTGCCAAACTGGGCGGTTCGCCCATTTCTACACCGGCTTTCAGTGCAACTCACCTCGATCAGGCCGTCAATGACCTGGTTGCGGCCCGGGGTGCCGCGTTGGTGGTGTCGGGTTCCAACGACACTGCCGTGCAGACCATCGTCAATGGGATTAATGGTTTGCTGGGTAGTTATGGTTCTACTATCGACTTGGGTACGCCGAGCAATTTTCGTCAGGGAAATGATGCGGCGATGAATACGTTCGTCGAGGATCTGAAAGCGGGTCGGATCGACGCCGTTATTTTTTACGGAGCAAATCCAGTCTATAATCACCCGCGTAGTAAGGAAATCGAGGGTGCTCTGGCGCGGGTTCCGCTGACGGTATCGTTTGCCGAACGGGCCGACGAAACGGCTTCGTTGTGTAAATTCATTGCGCCCGATTCACATTTTCTTGAATCGTGGAACGACGCTGAGCCGAAACGTGGCTTCTACAGCATTGGGCAGCCTACAATTTCAACGATTTTCAACACCCGTCAGGCGCAGGCTTCAATGCTGACCTGGGCTGGTTTGGCCAACGATTATTTGCAATACCTGAAAGACTATTGGGAAGCTAATCTTTACCCGCTCTCTGATCGCTCAACGGATTTCAAAGCCTTCTGGATTCAAACGCTGCACGACGGGGTATTTGAACCAACCGCAACGGCCTCGTCTTCAACAGCAACCATGAATGCCGATGTTGCCTCGGCGGCGGGCGCAATTGCCCGAACCTACAAGGCAAGTTCGGGCAACATGGAACTGGCTCTGTACCAGGAAGTAGGCATTGGGACGGGGTCGCAAGCGAACAATCCCTGGCTACAGGAATTACCCGACCCGGTAACAAAAGCCTGCTGGGATAATTACGCGATGATTTCGCAGAAAACCGCCGCAAAACTCGGCCTGAAGCAAAATGACATCGTGAAGGTCGACGTGGCTGGCCGCGGGGCGGTCGAACTTCCCGTGCTGGTACAGCCTGGTCAGGCCGACGACACCGTTGCGGTGGCCATTGGGTACGGGCGGACCAAAGCGGGTAAATCAGCCAATGGCGTTGGCGTAAATATGTACCCCTTTGTGGGTTTGATTGCACCGAACGTAACCGTGGCGGCAACCGGGGATACGTACGCACCGGGTATCGCTCAAACGCAGACGCACCACACGGTGATGGGTCGGCGGGCGGTGATTCAGGAATCGGTACTGGGTCATTATCAGAAGAATATAAAAGCGGGTCGCTTCGAGCCTCGGGTTCAGACTTCGGTGGGTGCGGTTGCTCCGAATAGTATTTCTCTTTGGAATGGTCACGAGAAGAAAAATCATTCCTGGGGAATGGTGATCGACCTCAACTCCTGTACGGGTTGTGGGGCTTGCGTGATTGGTTGTCAGTCGGAGAATAATATCGCTGTGGTGGGGCGCCGGGAGGTAATTATGCGGCGCGAAATGCACTGGATTCGCATTGACCGCTACTATTCATCGGATGCAGAACTGGAAGATTTGAAGGGTTTGGAGATCGCCTCGGACAATCCGGAGGTTACCTACCAGCCGATGCTCTGTCAGCACTGCTCCAACGCACCCTGCGAAACGGTCTGCCCGGTACTTGCCACGACCCACAGCAGTGAAGGCTTGAACCAAATGACCTACAACCGGTGTATCGGGACGCGCTACTGCGCCAATAACTGCCCCTACAAAGTGCGCCGGTTCAACTGGTTTAAGTATTTTAACGAAGATAAATTCGATTTCCACTTCAACAACGACCTCGGCAAGATGGTCATCAACCCTGAGGTTACGGTACGTTCGCGCGGGGTGATGGAGAAGTGTTCCTTCTGCGTACAACGGATTCAGGAAACCAAACTTCGCTCCAAGAAAGAACGCCGTCGTCCGGAGCCGAACGAAGTGGAAACCGCTTGTTCGCAGTCCTGCCCGACGGGGGCGATTGTGTTTGGCGATATGAACAACACGGAAAGCGAAATCTCTAAAGTTCTGGCGGTCGAGCGCGAAGGGCGGGCCTTCCACGTGCTTGAGGAAATCAACGTGCTGCCCCAGATTTCGTATTTGGTCAAGATCCGAAATAAGGAAGCCCCCCGTGAAGAAGCTCGCCAGATGACGGGTGAAACGCACAAAGAAGGGGTATAAACCGAAAATTGAACATTTAGATCTGTAAACTTTATGTCGAACGTAAGCGCTATTGTCAGACCTCCACTGGTGACTGGCGGTAAATCATACCACGACGTTACTGAAGACATCTGTCGTCAGGTTGAGGGAAAACCGACCCGGCAATGGTGGATCGTATTCCTCATTTCCGTGGCGGTGTTGATGTATGGCACCGCCTGCGTCTTCTACACCTGGTGGGAAGGCATCGGGGTTTGGGGGCTTAACAAAACCGTCGGCTGGGCCTGGGATATTACCAACTTCGTGTGGTGGGTGGGTATTGGGCACGCTGGTACCTTAATCTCGGCCATCCTGTTGCTTTTCCGCCAGAAATGGCGGACGGCCGTGAACCGTTCGGCGGAGGCCATGACGATTTTCGCGGTACTCTGCGCGGCCAGTTTTATCCTCATGCACATGGGTCGCGTGTGGCTGGCTTACTGGGCCTTGCCGTTACCCAACACGTTCGGGTCGTTGTGGATCAACTTCAATTCCCCCCTGGTCTGGGACGTTTTTGCCATCTCGACGTACTTATCGGTTTCACTGGTGTTCTGGTA
>JAJAZB010000411.1 GCA_026785975.1 Cytophagaceae bacterium
AAACGGCCCGGGCGCAGGCGTTCATTTGGGCCGCCGGGCGATTGGGCGGGGCCATTGCCCCGCCGATTGTCCTGGGTGTTTCGGCGGTGGCGGGCTGGCGGGTTTCATTTTTTGTCATTGCCTTCATCGGCGTGGCATGGGCGGTAGTTTGGTACGGCTGGTTCCGGGATTTTCCGCGCGAGATGCCCGACAAAATTTCGGACGAGGAACTGACTTACATCGAAGCGCACCGCCAATTTAAAGCTCACTCGCAGGGCATCGACTGGCGGGCCTTGCTGAGCAACCCCAGCTTCCTGGCCCTGCTGCTGATGTTTCATTTTTACATGTACGCGGCGTATTTCTACTATTCCTGGATGCCCACGTATTTGCAGGAAGGGCGGCACATGAGCGAACGGGAAATGATGTCGTCGGCTATGCTCCCTTTTCTGCTGGGGGCACTGGGCAGTTTTACGGGCGGTTTTCTGAGTGACTGGCTGGCTAAACGCTACGGCCTTAAGATAGGCCGCCGGGCCGTGGGCATCGTTGGGATGGGCCTGGCCAGTGTGGTGTTTTTCCTGGCCGCTTCGGCCACGGATAACCGTCAGGTCGGGTTGTTTCTGGCGATGGGCATGATGTTTAAAGACCTCACGCTACCCGTGTCGTTCGCCGTTTGCGTGGACATCGGCAGGGGGCAGTCGGGCACGGTGTCGGGCACCATGAACATGGTTGGGCAACTGGGCGGATTTTTTCTCTCCGTGATTTTTGGCAAAATCGTGGACGTTACCGGCAACTACAACACGCCGCTGTTCCTGATTTCGGGCCTGCTTTTGTGCAGTAGCCTGCTTTGGCTACGCATCGATCCCACCCAGGAAGTGCCGCTGAAAACTGAGTTGAAAGTTGAAAATTGAAAATGAGCGACACCGTCAATTCTCAACTTTCAACTTTCAACTTAGTCAACCGGCACGAACTTCAAACACACCGGGTTGGGCACCTTGATTTCCTGTCCGGTTGGTTGCAGCAAGCCCGTTTTGGCGTTGCGACGAAAAATCGTGATGTTGTCGCTGGCCTGATTGGCGGCCAGAACGAAAGCGCCGCTGGGATCAATCGCGAAATTCCGGGGCGTCTTGCCCAGCACCGACTGGTGGCCGGCGAGCGTCAGTTTCCCCGTTTTTTTGTCGATGGCGTAAATGACGATGCTGTCGTGGCCCCGGTTGGAACCGTAGAGGAACTTGCCATCCGGCGAAACGTGAATATCGGCACAGGAATTTCCGCCTTTATAATCACCGGGCAACGTCGGGAGGGTTTGCAGGGCGGTGAGCGAACCATCGCGGTAGTCGAAAGCCGTCACGGTACCACTGAGTTCCTGAATGACGTAGGCGAATTTGCCGTTGGGGTGAAAGGCAAAATGCCGGGGGCCGGAGCCTTTGGTCACGTTGGTGGGAGTACCGGGCGTCAATTGCCCCGTTTGGTCGTCGAGACGATACCCCACCACTTGATCGACGCCCAGATCGGGCACGAAAACGTCCCGGTTGTTGGCCGAAATATTGACCGAATGCACGTGCGGAGCGGCCTGCCGTTGGGCATTGACGCTACTGCCCTCGTGCTTGATATTCTGGGTGGGCTTGCCCAGGGAACCATCTTTTTCAACGGGTAAAACCGTCAGACTCCCGCCCCCGTAATTGCCAACCATCACCCATTTTCCGGTTTTGTCGACGGTCACGTAGCACGGACCGGCCCCCTGAGAGGATTGGGTGTTGAGTTTGGCCAGATTACCGGTTTTTTTGTCGAACGAAAACGCGTGGACCGACCCTCCGCCATCCGTTTCCCCCACTGAATACACGAATTTTTGGTCGGGCGATACCGTCAGAAACGACGGATTTTTCAGCCCCGTAGCCGTACTGACGGCCGAAAACTGCCCGGTTTTGTTGTTAAATTTATAGACGTAAATCCCTTCGCTTTTCCCGGTGGTGTACGTGCCCACCAGGAGATAATAATCGTTGGTTTTGCGGGATTTTTGGGCCAGTGCCGACCCCGCCAGCAACAAACTCAGGCATCCCAGCCACAGTGCAGATAAGTTCATGGTGTAAAACAGGTTTTGAAAACGATTCGCCTCGTCGGGTAGACGAGTGGCCCGAAAAAACGGACGGGGCAAATTAGCAAAAACCGGTCGTCTTGCCGCAGGAACCGGCATTTTTAACCGGTTTACCCAACGATTTACGTCAATCTTCGTTTGGAAATTTTGCGGAAAGCGCGTAAACTCGAACTAAACTCAACTTTACACTTCCGATGTACACCTCCAAACGCGTTCTGATCCGGCACATCGTCCCGTTTGCCTGGCGCTCGCTCTTGTTTTTCCTGACGTATTCCACGGTCATTTGCGGCCTGTACGTCCACACGCACTGGCCCTACCTGACCATCCCGTTTGTGCCCATCGCCACCATTGGTACGGCGGTGGCGTTTTACGTGGGTTTCAAAAGCAACTCCTCCTACGAACGCCTCTGGGAAGGCCGCCGCGTGTGGGGTAGCCTCACCAACGCCAGCCGGTCGTGGGGCATTCTGGTGCTCGACTTCGTGACCAACCTCGACGCCCGCGAACCGCGCTCCACGGCAGAACTCCACGAGATCCGCCGCCGACTACTCTACCGCCACCTCGCCTACCTCAACGCCTTGCGGCTCCAGTTGCGCAGCCGGACGGTTTGGCAGGAATGCGTTGGGGCCGAACACAAAATCATCGAAAAAATAGAGTCGTTTCAGCAGCGGGAAATGGACAAGGAGTTGAGCGAATTTTTGCCCGACGAGGAAGTCGATTACTTCGTGAAATGCCAGAATCCCGCCGCCCAGATCATCCGGCGGCAGTCGGCCAATCTGCGCGAATTGCGGGCCGAGGGGCTGATTTCGGAGTTTTACCACACTGAATTACAGAGGTTGCTCATCGAATTTTACAACCAGCAAGGGGCCTGCGAACGCCTCAAATCGTTCCCGTTTCCGAGGCAGTACGCCTTTTTCGGCTTTGTGTTCGTGTGGCTATTTATTATTCTGCTCGCGTTTGGCTTGCTAACCGAGATGACCAAAACCGGTGGTTGGTACGTTTGGTTGACGGTGCCTTTTTACACGCTCATCGCCTGGGTGTTCAACACGATGGAGGTCATCGGTGATACCAGCGAAAAACCCTTCGAAAACAGCATCAACGACGTACCCGCTCACGGCCATTTGCCGCAACATTGAAATTGACCTCCGCGAAATGCTCGGCGAAACCAGCCTGCCCCAGCGTATGCAGGCCGTGGATAATATTCTGATGTAGTGCCCGAAACCCGTAGCGTTTGAGAGGTTTGAAGGGATTTTTATCGCTTAAACTTCATCAAACCTCTCAAACCTTTAAACCCTCAAACCTCGCCCAAAAATGACTTCTCCGACGCTCCTCAACGGATATCCGTTTGTTTCCTACCACCCCGAAACTTACCCTCCCGACGAGGTTCGGCAGCGAGCTGTGACGTTCTACACCGACCTCGACCAGCGCCGGTCCGTCCGCGATTTTTCGGATCAGCCGGTGCTGCGCTACGTCGTTGAAACCCTCATCCGAACGGCGTCTACGGCACCATCGGGGGCCAACAAGCAACCCTGGACGTTTTGTGCCGTCAGCGATCCGGGCCTGAAACGGCAGATTCGCCTGGAAGCCGAATTGGAGGAGTACACCAATTATCATGGTCGGATGAGCGATGAATGGCTCGCCGCGCTACGCCCGCTGGCTACCGACTGGCGTAAGCCTTTTCTGGAAACGGCCCCCTGGCTTCTGGTGGTGTTTGCCCAAGCCACCGGGCCGCAAAAGCAGAAGCATTATTACGTCAACGAGTCGGTGGGTTTGGCCTGTGGACTGCTGCTGGCGGCGATTCATCAAGCGGGTTTGGTGGCACTGACGCACACGCCCAGCCCGATGAATTTCCTGAAAAATCTCCTCAACCGGCCTGGTCCCGAGCGACCGTTTTTACTCATTCCCATCGGTTATCCCGCCGCTGAGTGCCTCGTGCCCGATATTCAGCGCAAAACCCTCGATGAGGTGGCGGTGTTTTTTGAAGCAACTGTTTAGCTGTAAGTTCTAAGGTTTTAAGTGAACTGGTCAGAAAGGTTATTACACTTAGAGCTTACAGCTTAAAGCTGACCTTTAGCGCATTCTGAGCGGCGTTTTCGGTATCTTACGCCTTTGTTCAACCCTTTCCACGTCATGCGAAACCTGTCTTTGCTCTTTTCACTCCTCATTTTTCACGTTTCACTCAAGGCGCAGCAAATTGTTCACCGCGATCCGGCCATTGAAGCCCTCGTCGGGCAGGTATCGGCGGATAGTTTGCGGGCGCACATCACTGGGCTGGTCAGTTTTGGCACCCGCCACACCATGAGCACCACCACCGACCCGAAGCGGGGCATCGGTGTTTCGCGGCGCTGGGTATTGGGAAAATTCAATGAATACGCCAAACAAAGCGGCGGGCGTATGACGGCCCGCCTCGACACCTGGACGCTCAAACCCGATGGTCGGCGCGTGGACAAACCCCAGGAAATCGGCAACGTCATCGCCACGCTCAAAGGCAACGACCCCGCCGACGACCGGATTTTTATGGTCAGCGGGCACATCGACAGCCGCGTGACCAACGTGATGAACCGCGACGCCGACGCGCCCGGTGCCAACGACGACGGCTCGGGCACGGCGGCGGTCATCGAACTGGCCCGGGTGCTGAGTACGGCTAAATTTCCAGCTACGGTTTTGTTTGTCGTTGTGAGCGGCGAAGAGCAGGGTTTGCTGGGGGCCGATTCACTGGCGGGCACGGCGTTTCAGCAAAAATGGAACATCGAGGCGATCCTCAACAACGACATCATGGGGTCGAATCATTCCAACGAAACCAACATCATCACCAACACCAAAGTACGGATTTTCAGCGAGGGTCTTCCCGCCTACCAAACCGCCGAAAAAGCGGCGGGCATTCGGGGGTTAGGTCTGGAGAACGACGGCAAATCGCGCCAGTTGGCCCGCTACACGAAGGAAATTGGCGAACGCTACGTCGACAATCTGGAGGTGGTACTGGTGTACCGCAACGACCGCTATCTGCGCGGCGGCGATCACACGCCCTTCGTACAGCGGGGTTTTCCGGCGGTGCGGATTACAGAAATGAACGAGGATTATACCCGGCAGCACCAGGATTTACGCACTGAAAAAGGTACTCGCTTCGGCGATTACGCGGAGTTTATGGACTTTGAGTACCTGCGCAAAAACACGGCGCTCAACCTGGCTACCCTCGCCAACCTGGCCAAAGCGCCCGCCACGCCGCAAAACGTGAGCATCGAGGCCCGCACGCTGAGCAACGCCACGACGCTCTTCTGGCAAGCCCCCAAGACGGGTGGTGCGGCATCCCGCAGGCCCAAAGGCTACTACGTGCTGATGCGCGAGACGCACTGGCCGTTTTGGCAAAAGAAATTGTTTACCACCAAACTCGGCATGACCCTCCCCTACTCCAAAGACCACTATTTTTTTGCGGTGCAATCGGTGGGTGAAGATGGCAACGAGAGTTTGCCGGTGCTGCCTTCAGCGCGGTGAGTGGATTGGGATTTAGTTTGTCACACTGAGCAAATAGGGCATAGGGCATAGTGAATGCATCACGCCTGATATTCTTGTCTTTCAACTATGCCCTATGCCCTATTTGCTCAGTGTGACAAACATATTCCCCTTAAATTTTCTGCAACCGCAACGCCACCCGCGTTCGCACCCGGATGAGGGTCATCACGCCCTCGGGCCGGACCACGATGCGCTGGGGTCGCATTTGAAAATCGGTTAAATAAAGGTCAATTTTCTGCCCCAGTTTTCCGCGCTCGATGGCTTTCTGAATCAGGTCGGGTACCCGCGCGAGGTATTGTTTCAAGGGCAAATTGAGTTCAGATTGCACGTAACCCTGCAAGGTATCGTGCAGGGCGAGGTTGGCGCTGTTCACCAGCGTTCCGTCGCTGGTGACTTCAAAATCAAAGTTTTTTACCGTCAACGAACCCTTCAGGGTGTCGTAGTCGGGTTGTCCGAGCAGGCGAAAAGCCCCTTCCATCGTCCCGCTCAACTCGGTGAGAAGCACCAGATTTTGCCCCTCTCCCAATGCGTTCACTTTTTTGATGGTCACGAGGCCGTCTTTCTCCAGATCGAGCGTACGGTTGAGCAAATGCGCCGAAAGCGCCTCGTTTAGTTCGTCGTACGGCAACACACTCAGCAGGTTCAACTCGCAAACCATCGGAAAGGCATCCACCGATTTCAGCACCGGCAACCGCGGGTTGACGGTGTACTCCGGGTTTTCTCCGAATAGCGTTTGCGTATTCGTGGTGATGCGGATGGGAATGCTGATTTTGCCGGTATCGCCCGCTACCGGCCCCACCATCACGCCGACCGGATTGGCCTGGAGCCATACCGAATAGTGGCGACGATTGACGAGAATCGGTTTCTGCAAATTGCGCCAAATGCGGGTTACGGTTTGGTCGATACGCACTTCGTCGTGTACCAGGCGATCAATCAGGGTCTCGATGTTGGGGGCTTGTCGCTCGATGATCCGCTCGATGGTGTTGGTCAAGGGCACGTTCAGGCCCATGACGTTGAGGCTGGGTTTTTCGAGCCACGTCAGGTTCTTGAACTTCGTTTTAATCGCCAACCGCCAATCCGGCCCCACGCCTACTTTGCTCCGAAAGGCCACGCGGACCCGAAATTCCGTAGGTTTGATTTTGACGAGGTTGGCCATCGTCCGCTTTTCAGCCGTGATGCGCAAGGGAACGGTGTAGCTGATGTACTCGCCGTTGGGGTGTATTTCGAGGGGACCGAGGCGCTCGATGCGGAGTTTGAGGTTGTCGCCTTCGTGATTTTCATAACTCTGGTCGTTGAGTAGCACCGGCTTGAGTGCCCGGTTGATTTTATCCTGCAACTGATCGACCGGAAACAGAATCGGTGCGCTTATGTACGAGAGTTCGGGCGGAATGGGGTCAGCAAACGCCTCCTTTTGGGTCGGTGCCTGCTTTTTTTTTGATGAACAGGCCAGTAGAACTACCAAACCCAGCAGGGGCAGATAGCGAATCATAATGTTCATTTGCGGAAAGGTGTAGAGGCCAACAAAACGACGCGGCGTGACCCGGCGGTGTCGCAGCAATTTAAGGCTTCAAAAGCCGTTCCAAGCTCTGAGTAACTGCTCGCTTTACTTTATCTTCGCCCCATGCAAGAATCCCTGCGCGACGCCTATAAATTTAAACTCTGGGAAAAGAATTTGCTAAAAAACGGCATGACGATTCACCAGATTGAGGAAGTGTACACCAAATACCGGCGCAACGGCGAGGTGCTTTTTGCCCTCGTCAATGTGGATGCCACCACGCCCGAAGGCAATAAATTGTTGCCGACGTGTTTTTTGAAGGGAGAAGTGGTTTCGGTACTCGTGTGCCTGATCGACCGCGACACGCGCGCGAAGTCGTTGCTGCTGGTGAAGCAGCGCCGGGTGTGCAACGGCGACTACATTTACGAGCAACCAGCGGGTATGGTCGATGCCGACGACCGGCCGCTCGACGTAGCCGTGCGCGAAGTGGAGGAAGAAACCGGCCTCCGCGTAGCGCCCGATCAGGTTAAATTACTCAACGCCGAGCCGTATTTTCCCACGACAGGCACCAGCGACGAGGCCATCTATTTTTACTACACCGAACTTGAATTATCGCCCGCTGAAATCCGGCGGCTCGATGCCCAGACCACCGGCGCGGCGGGCGAGCACGAGTACATCCAGACCTGCGTGATGCCGTTGGAACAAGCCAAAACCCGCATCACCAACGTGTGTGGGCTATTAAATATCTACCTGTATTTGGAGAAAATCGGGAAGAATTCTTAATTTTGTCCCCCCAAACAGAGAGCTGCCGGAGTGGTCGAACGGGTCTGATTCGAAATCAGAAGTACTCGTAAGGGTACCGGGGGTTCGAATCCCTCGCTCTCTGCGAAAGTCAATCTTTTTTTGACTTAAACCCTTGAACGTCAATTGTTTACGGGTTTTTTTATTTGGCAAAAGTAGCACGAACTGTTACTTATATTTGAGACACAAACTTTACATCATTCTGTTTTACAGAAGTTTGTACTGTATGTTAAGTGTAATAGGGCATAACATTCTTAACCGTCTATAACCAAATGACAAAATTTATTTTAAGTAATTAGGCAGAATTAAACCGGGCATTACTCGGTGTGTTTTTACAAATCAGTTCTTTGAAATTGATGGAAT
>JAJAZB010000412.1 GCA_026785975.1 Cytophagaceae bacterium
AGAAAATGCCCGAAAAGGGGGCTTCGGCAAGGTCACCGCCGGGGTCGGCTCCGAAGGGCGGGCGGAGTTGAAGGGAAATTACAACCGGTTCAACGCTAAACAGCAATTTTCGGTGTTGGGCTTCGGCAACAACACCAACCAGACCGGCGTATCGTGGGACGGTTTCCAGGACTTCCGGGGTAGCCAATCCTTCAACTGGAATGACGACGCCGACTTTGGGTTTGGTGGCGGTGCCCGCTTTTTCTCCTTCGGCGACGACGACGAAAGCCTGACCATTCCGATTGGCAGCCGCCCCAATCGGGGGTTTTCCAACAACGCCGCCGGTAGGGCCAACTACAATTTTGACGCCAAAAAGACGAAGTTGAGTGCCAATTACTTCTACAACCAGACGGAACAACGCCTCGATGCCAGATCGACCCGCGAAAATTTTATCCAGAACGGGTCGTACAAAACCACGGAACAAAGTTTTCGCAAAACCTTCAACGGAAATCACCGGGTCAGTTTGCTTTTCGAGAAAAACCTTGATTCGCTGAATACACTGATTTTGATTGGTAACGGACGGCTCAATGGCGGCGACGAACGCTACACGAGTGCGCAGCAGTTTTTTCGGCGCGGCACAACCCCCAGCAGCCGAACCAATCTGGACAACGCGACGGATTTTAATGCGTTTGTCATGGCCAGCACCCTGATTTACCGGCATAAATTCAGGAAAAAGGGACGGAATTTTGCCGCCAGTTTCGGGTACAATCTCAACGACACCGAAGGCAGCGAGATGCAGCGTTCGGTCAACGAGTTTTTTTGATACGCCCGGCGCGGGTAGTCCCATCATCAACATCAACCAAAACAACAACACGATCAGCCAGCGCAACGAGCTAAAAAGCAGCTTGTTTTACCTGGAACCCATTTCCAAAAAATTCTTCTGGGAATCATTTTATAACCTCAGCCTGCGCACCGATAAAGTGGATCGGGATGTGTTTGACCTGGCCAATGAAGACCGCAAACGCAACGACGTGTTGAGCCGCTACTACACCAACGAATTTTCGTTTCACCGGCTGGGTACGAGTGTGCGTTATGCGCACAAAGGCATCAACTTATCGGTGGGGCTGGCCGGGCAGGAATTCCGGCTGAAAGGACGATTTGCGAGTGACCAAACCTCGGCAACCTTCACGCCCGTCGACCGGACGTACTTCGCCTGGGTGCCCAACGCGTACCTCAATTACGATTTAAAAAATAATCGGTTCCTGTCTATCAATTACTCGGTATCGGTGCGTCAGCCTTCCACGCGGGATTTACAGCCCGTTATCGACAACAGTAATCCGCGGTACATCCGGGAAGGCAATCCGAATTTGCTGCCCCAATTGTCGCACAATCTCGGGGGTAATTTTCGGTTGTTCAATCCGGCCAATTTTACCAATCTGTTTATCAACCTCAATTACGCCTACAACATCAACCAGATTGTGTTCAATCAAACGGTCGATACCTTGCTCATTACCCGCACCAAACCCACCAACATTAGTGGCGGGTCGAATGTGGGGTCGTACCTTGGATTTGGGTTTCCGTTGAAGAAAACGAAAATAACCTGAACGTCAACGCCTCGATCAACTACGGCAATAACCTGTCGTACATCAACGACATCCTCAACCGAACCCGGACCCGAAATTACAACATCGGCCTCCGGCTCGACCTGACGCCGAGCGAGAAATTTACCCTGTACGCCAATGCCAACTTTGGCGTAACCAACGCGCGCTATTCGATCAATACGTCCCAAAACCAGCAGATTTTCAATCACACTTACGGCGCTGACATGAACGTACAGTTTCCAAAGAATTTTTACCTGAATAGCAATTTCAACTACCGGGTTTACCTCAACGAACGCTTCGGTTTTGACCAACGGGTGCCCATTCTGAACCTCTCCGTGTACAAGCATTTGTTGAAAGACAAAAAAGCCGAATTGCGATTGACGGCCTACGACGTGTTCAATCAGAACGTGGGCGTGTCGCAGTCGGCTACGCAAAACTATGTCTCTGAAGAGCGAATCGTCACTTTGGCCCGGTATTTCATGCTTAGTTTCACGTACAATATGCGGGGCGTGAAGTCGCAGATGCGTCGGCAGGGTGGCTTTTAATGCGTGGTCGGACTGGGCGTCCCCGAAGACTTTTTCGTCGTCCGACCACTTAAAAAAACCTGCTTCCCCATCAAATCCAGCCCTAAACCCCAGACAAGGGGTCGGACGACTTTTTCGTCGTCCGACCCCTTAAAATAAGCCGCTCCCTTCAGCAAACCAGCCCTAAGCCAGCCCCAACGGAAGGAATAATCAACCAAAATCAACCCGTGATTTCACAAACATGAAAAAGCAAATCGGCCTCTTTTTAATCTTGCTAAACCTACCGGCCATCGCCCAGCCGACGGAGGGAATTGTCACCTACGAATACGCGCAGTACTGGACAAAAATCGCCTCGCGGTTGAGTTTTCTGAGCCGGGAGGAAAAAAACCGCGTGAAAATGACCTGGGGCAAGGACGATGGTCGGAAAACAAAAATAAAACTGCTGTTTACTCCTAACCAAAGCATTTACACCTACCTGAACGAGCGCTCCGAAACGGACGACGGCGCGTATTCCTGGCGCAATCAGGATCTACTCATCGCCCGCAATTTTGACCAGGGCACCCAACCGAACTCATTGAAATGCTGGGTAAAACCTACCTGGTTACGGATTCGTTGCGAACTCCGTCGTGGCAAATTATGAGCGAGTTGAAAGAGGTCGCGGGCCACGTGTGCATGAAAGCCATCACCGAAGACACCGTAAAAAAGCAGAAAATCGCGGCCTGGTTTGCGCAGGATATTCTGGTGCAGGCGGGGCCGGAGCGGTACTACGGCCTGCCGGGATTAATTCTGGAACTGGACATCAACGACGGTGACGTCGTGATTACCGCGACCAATGTTGACTTTAAACCCGTGCAGAAAGAACTAACCCTGCCCAAATTGAAGGGTCGGAAAATCAACGACAAGGAATACGATCAGTTGATCGCCAACCACATCCGGGATAGCATCGAAGCCTACCGCAATCCGTACTGGGTGCTGAGGTACTGATCCTCGGAAAGTGCTGCTTCGAGGGTTCTGTTAAAAACGCCTACCTTTGAAGCGGCCCAATTTGCTAATCCGTGAACCCATCTCGCTGGATTTACTTTTCAATCTTCATTTTTCATCTTTCTCTCCAGGCCTCCTGCCAGGTGAACCAAGGCCGATTGACCGGCCTGGTGGCGGGCGAGGTCGTCTTGTTTGCGGGAAGTCTGTTTGGACTGAGTAAAGCCTGGTACAAACATCCGCTCAAGAACTTTCATACCTTCAACGACAACCGTGAGTGGTTCCAGATCGACAAAATCGGGCATAGCTACTCGGCGTATCAACTGGCCCGAATCAGTCAACAAGGGTACCTCTGGGCGGGAGTGTCTGACCGGCAATCCGCTTGGCTGGGCAGTGCGAATGGCCTGGTTTTTCAAACCCCCATCGAGATTTTAGACGGTTTCTCGCCCGAGTACGGCTTTTCAGTGGGCGATCTTTTGGCCAACGTCTCCGGTCCGGCTATTTTCATGGGCCAGCAACTGGCCTGGGGTGAAGTCAGGATTGCGCCAAAATGGTCCTGGCACCCCACCCGACTGGCCCGCGAACGCCCCGAAGTCCTGGGCCGCAATGCCAGCGAACAATGGTTGAAGGATTACAACGGGCAAACCTACTGGCTGTCGGTCAACGTCAACGCCTTTCGGCCTAATCCCGAGCGGGCCGCGCCGTTTCCACGAATGCTCAACGTGGCCGTTGGGTACAGCATTGGCAACATGGTCGCCGCCGACCCGGAAAAAAGTGCCAGTCTGGGGCGCATTCCCTTCCGGCAGTTTTTTTTCTCCCCCGACCTCGACCTCACGCGCATACCGACGAACAGCGATTTTGTCCGGGGGTTTCTATTTGTGCTAAACACGCTGAAAGTACCCGCCCCGGCGTTGGAAATACGGGTTTCGCGGGTGCGACCCAAACTGAAAGTAAAGTTTCACCCGATTTATTTTTGAGTAACTTGAACGGTCCGGCGTAATTTCAACGCTGCCCCTTGAGTAGTTTCTTAAAAATAAACCGGTATTCATCGCCATACCCCCAACCCCCTGAAGGGGGCTTTTCCTGCCTAAAATTGTATTTAAAGCCCCCTTCAGGGGGTTGGGGGTATGGCGATGAATTTTTATTCAACCACATAATCTCACAACGATTTACATGAACATTGGCGATAAAGTACGGCTCTTGCACGGCAAGGAATCAGGCATCGTGACCCGCCTGCTGTCGGGCGATTTGATTGAAATAGAAATTGAAGAAGGGTTCAAAATCCCGGTGCAAAGGCGGGAATTAGCGTTGGTGTCGCCCGAAGAGGCCATCCGGTTCAAACCCGGCACCCCGGCATCGGCTCAACTGGCCCCGCAGCGAAAGCAGAATCCGAGCACTGAGATCGTTGCTAACAAGGGTTTGTACCTGGCGTTTGTACCCCTCAACGACCGCGAACTGGCCCAGCACGTCATCAACAACACCGACTGGGACGTGCCCTTTGCCCTCAGCGCGGGCAGCGAACCGCACCTGCGCGGCTTGGCAACGGGCGTACTCAAATCCCGCACGGCCCAGAAGATTCAGGATTTAGCGGTGAAGGATTTTGAAACCTGGGGCGTGTTCACCTTTCAGGCACTTTTTTCCCGTGGGGCTTTCCTGACCGCCCGCCCACCGCTGGAAAAGCGCCTTCGCTTTCGCATCAATTCATTTTTCAACAGCAAGCAGAAAGCCCCGGTGCTGGGCCAGGACGCCCACTTGTTTCAATTGGATGCCGAAGAGGTCGCCCCCCGCGAAATGGTCGAACAATTGGTTGAAAAACGGTTTGAACCCGCCCCGACTTCTGCCCCGGTGTCGCTACCCCCCAAGCCTACGGAAACCATTGACCTGCACATCGAGAAACTCTCAAAACAGGCCTTGATGATGAGTCCAGGCGAAATGTTGGAGGTTCAGTTGAAAACGTTTGAAACCCAGTTGGAAAACGCCATTGCCCACGCCATGCCCGAAATCATCTTTATTCATGGTATCGGCAACCACACGCTGCGTGATGAGTTGCACCGCCGGTTGGGAAAACACCCGCAGGTGAAGTTTTTTCAGGATGCACAGAAAGAAAAGTTCGGCTACGGTGCCACTCGCGTCTCGCTCAAATGAGGCCGCTTCGGGATTGCCTCTGGCTACTGTTCCTTGGGCTTTGTGCCTGCCAACCAACCCAAACTACCCAGCCCCAGGCTCCGAAAGAATCCTACCGTTTCAACACCCGCGACGTGCAATCGGAACGCTACATTTCGACCATCAATATTCCCGTCGACATCACCACCGCCGAGGTGACGCGGCAGATTAATGCCCGTTTGCAGGGGCTGTTGTACGAAGATGATTCCCTTGAAACCGACGACTTCGCCTGCAAAGTGTGGAAACGAGCACCCATCCGCGTAGAGGCGGTTACCGACAGTTTGCATTTCTACGTACCCCTTAAAATCTGGGCAAAATTTGGCTATGGCTTCCGGCCTTTGGGCATGAACCTTTCGCAGTACAAAGACACTGATTTTGAGGTAGATGTCCATTTTTCCACCCGATTTAGCATCGCTCCCGATTGGACCGCTCGAACGGAAACGGAGTGGAAAGGTTTCGATTGGGTCTCAAAACCAACGATCAAATTTGGCCCGGTATCGTTCCCCATCACGGCCATTGTGGGGAAAATTCTCAACAATAAGCAGCAGACCATCACTAAGGGAATTGATGAATCAGTGCGCAAAAATGTGGAGATTCGGAGCCACGTTATCCAGGCCTGGAACTCGGCCTTGCAACCGTATCAACTTTCGGAGAAATATCGAAGTTGGCTTAAGCTAATTCCTCTTGAATTGATGATGACGCCGCTCGTCACCACGGGTACCCACATCCGGGCGACCATTGGCATCAAGGCGTACACCGAAACTGTTTTTGGGGAACGTCCGTCCGTTCGCCCCGTCAACGACGTGCCCGATTTGAAATTGGTTCCGCGCGTACCCGATGACTTTCGTATCGGACTCATTGCGCACCTGACTCACGCCGAAGCCCGGCGCTTGCTGGCCGATACCATCGTCGGCAAAACATTCACGTTTCAGGAAGGTCGTTACCGGGTCGAGGTGTTGGACGTTGATTTGTACGGCAGCAACGAGCAACTTATCATCAAAGCCACCGTGCGGGGTAGCCTCGACGGAGTGGTCTATTTTCGGGGAACTCCGTATTACGACGCGCAGCAAAAAACCCTGGAATTACGCAATTTCGACTACGACCTCCAGACGCGCAGTTTGCTGCTACGCACGGCGAACTGGTTTTTGCAGGGACGCTTTGCCCGGCAGTTGCAGGATGCCTTTCGCTTTCCGATTGGCGAACAACTCAACGCTGCTCAGCGGCAGGTGCAGGCTGCCGTCAACAAACGGGTCGTTTACAAAGGCATGACTCTCAACGGAACTTTACGCGAGGTTCGCCCGGAAGGGGTCTACCTGACTCCCGAAGATATTGTGGCGGTCGTATTTGCCCAGGGCCGTTTAACCCTTTCAGTAGAAGGTCTGTAAATGGAATGTGGCATAATTTTTTAACGGATGCGCGTTGTCGAAAACAGGACAATTTTTGTTTATTTGCCGTTACAACCTTTGTCAAAAGGTGCATAGTTGTACATTTGTGGGAAATAAGCCATCTTATCGCTCTGAATCCGCAAGGATCGGAGAGGAAAGTCCGGGCAACACAGAGCATCGTACTTCCTAACGGGAAGGCGCTGATTGGGCGACGAATCAGCGACAGACAGGGCCACAGAAAACAAACCGCCCCGAGCAATCGGGGTCAGGGTGAAAAGGTAGGGTAAGAGCCTACCGCTCCGGCGGCGACGACGGGGGCACGGTAACCCTTACGAGTTGAAAGACCAAATAGGCTGGTGATTCAGGCAACTGATGAAGGGCGGCTCGTCCGGTGCCAGCGGGTAGGTTGATGGAGGCGACGGGCGACCGTCGTCCCAGATAAATGATAAGACGTGGCCGTGAACAGATTTCTCTGCGAATGGTCACCGACAGAACCCGGCTTACCGGCTTATTTTTTTTCGTGAATGCACAAAGGATGCTAAAATCAATTCCTCAATCCTCTCGTAGTACCCAAACACCCAATCGTATGAAGAAGAATTCTTTATCACGCTTTTTGCTTCTTGGCCTGCTGGTTGCCTTCGCGCCCGACCTCCTGGCGCAGGATATTTACGGCCTGGTCGATAATTCGCAAACCGACAAAAAGTCCCGGCGGCGCTCCTACGAAGGGGCTGTTCAGATGAATACCTGGTCGGCTACGGTTCGGGGCGGGTACACACATTTTTTCGGTGAGCTTACGTCCCGGAATTTCAGTCGGGGTTCAGCCGCCAAAAAGGGCACGTTTGCCGCTGGGCTATCCATCAATAAGCAACTGACCAACATCTTCGGCGTCAGTGGTAATTTTGATTTAGGTAACCTGAGCAGTAGCAAAAAGGATGTTTACAACGCCTACTTCAACGCCAATTTCTTTCAGGGTTCCCTGACGTTCGACGTCAATTTGAAGTCGCTCGTGCTGGGCACCAAGAAACTTCGCCGCCTGAAATTGGATGCTTTCGGTGGAATCGGGTATATGTGGTTTAATACCGATGTGTTTGAAATAGGTACGGATCGGGTACTTGGTTACTCGAATAATCCCCCCACCAGCCCCAAAACATCGGGTAAATGGACCGACTTTGGCTCCGATTACACCCGCGATCTGGTGGTGCCGGTGGGTTTGAAGCTTGATTATCAATTAACCAAACGGCTCGATCTTGGCCTGATGGCGCAGCTTAATTTCCTCAACTCGTCGAAACTCGACATGACGAAAGGCGGCTCCACGGATCACAACAACGCGATCTTCGTTTTCAATGACAAAGGCGACGGTCGCCGGGATCGCTGGGGGCAACTGGCGCTGACGTTGACGTATAAAATTGGCCGCAATCCCGCGATGGTCACCAAAGATGGCAAGTACCCCCCCGAAGCGGGCCGGTATCACCTGCGCTGGGCCAGGCCGGAAGATGTTGCCGTGCCGATTTATAATCCGACGATGGATACGGCCCTTGCCCGAGTGAAAGCCATCATGCCGCCCCCGGTCGATCCGCGTTTGTACACCGACACGGACGGCGACAGCGTGGCTGATCTGTTTGATAAAGAACCGGCTACACCCCCCAACAGCGTGGTATCCGGTGGTGGTGTGGCGATGGATCTGAACAAATTCGTCAAGGATATTCTGGACAGAAAGAAGCCCAACGATACCTGCCTCGAACTATTTACCAACGTAGAATTTCGCACGGATCAGGCGGTGATTCCTACCGTATCGTACCAAAACCTGCAAAACCTGGTGGAGTACCTCAACGCCAGCCCCGATTGCCGGGTTGTGTTGGTGGGTCACGCGGACCGTCGGGAATCGGATGCTTACAACATGCGTTTGTCGCAACGCCGCTCGACGTCGGTAAAAAAATACCTGATCAAGGCGGGCTTGAAAGACCCGAGTCGGGTATTGATCGAATACTACGGCGAGTTCAAACCCCAGGCGCCGAGTGCCACGGCGGAAGGCTTACAGGCCAACCGGCGGGTTCAAATCAAAGTTCGCGCCAACAACCAGTGGCGCGATTATCCAGGAAACTGAGTGCTGTGAGAGGAAGTGGGGAGGACAGAGTAGAGAGGATAGGTTTAAGTTTATCTATCCTCTCTACTCTGTCCTCTTTCCTCTTCTCAGCCCCTTCTTCTTTCCTGATTTTTTGACCGTCGGTTCTGAAAACCCGGGAGAAAGCCTATCTTTGCACTCCAATTGACAACCGGGGGACGGGTTCCCCCACTAACTATTCAAGCAAAATGGCAGTTAAAATTCGTCTGGCGCGTCGTGGCCGCAAAAAATTGGCAATTTTCGACGTCGTCGTAGCCGATGCCCGTTCGCCCCGCGATGGCCGGTTTATCGAAAAACTTGGGACTTATAACCCCAACACGAATCCGGCAAGCATTATTTTGAACGAAGACAAAGCCCTGCAATGGCTGATGGATGGTGCCCAACCCAGCGATACGGTCCGGGCCATGCTTTCCTACAAAGGCGTACTGTTGCGCCGACACCTCCAGATTGGGGTGAATAAAGGCGCGATCACTCAGGAAATTGCCGATGGCAAATTCAACGATTGGAAAGAAAGCAAAGAATCAAAAATTACGGGCAAAGTCGATACGCTTGCGAGTAAGCAGGATGCCGATAGAAAAGCTCGCCTGGAAGCGGAGGCTAAGAAAAACGCCGCACGTGCCGAAGCCCTTGCCAAGAAAAACATTGTTCCTGAAGACGTTCCTGCTGTTGCTCCGGTAGCGGAGGTTGCTCCCGAAGAGACTCCGGCTGAAGACGTTGTAGTCGATGCGGCACCCGTTGCCGAAGCCGTTGTCGCTGAGACTCCTGCCGAAGTCCCGGTGGCGGAAGTTGCACCCGAGGAAACTCCGGTCGAGGAGGTTGCAGTCGTTGAAACGCCAGTTTCGGAAGAGGTTGTAGCGGAAGCCCCCGCTGAGGTCGTAGCTGAAACTCCGGTAGTTGAGGCTGCTCCCGAAGAAGCCCCGGTTGAGGAATCCGCAGTCGTTGAAACGCCTGCGGCAGGGGACGTTGTAGCTGAAATTCCCGTGGCTGAAGCTGCACCCGAGGAAACTCCGGTTGAGGAAACTGCGGTTGATGTTGCACCCGCTCCAGAAGCAGCAGCAACTGCGGCTCCTGCCGAAGAAGCTCCGGCGGACGAGCCGACCAAAAAAGCTAAATAAGTCTTGACTTATTGATTTGTACAAGCTCGGCGCAAGTCGGGCTTGTCTTGTTTTAAGGATTTTACTATGACCAAAGAAGAATGCTACGAACTGGGTAAAATCGTAAAAACCCACGGTCTGCGCGGTGAATTGAGCATTTACCTCGATGTCGACGACCCATCGGAATACGAAGATTTAGACAGTTTTCTCGTTGAACGCGACGGTGGACTGATTCCCTACTTTTTTGAAACGTTTCAGTTGCAAGGCAATCGGGCTTTGGTGAAACTGGAGGAAATTAACGACATCGTTACGGCCAGCGAACTGGTTGGCTGTCCGTTGTACCTCACGCTCGCTAACCTGCCCAAACTAACCAATCAACAATTTTACTACCACGAAGTCGTGGGGTATCAGGTCGTTGACGAGCAACGTGGACTCTTAGGCTTGGTGGCCAGCGTGGCGACCCTCCCGCACCAGGATCTCCTGGTGGTCGATCATCAAAATAGGGAAGTACTCATTCCCATTAACGACGACATCGTCCTGAGTATCGACCGCGATGCCCAAACGCTTCAGGTACGCCTGCCGGACGGTTTGCTGGAAGTATACCTTTCGGAGTGAGTAGTCAGGAGTGAGCGGAAAATTCAATCCTGCTCGCTCCTGACCACTCACTCCTCACTCCTACTTTACTCATGCGTTTCGATATCATCACCTGCGTACCGGCGTTGCTCGATAGTTTCTTCGCCAACTCCATCCTGAAACGAGCGCAGGAAAAAGGGCTGGCGGAGGTGTTCGTCCACAACTTGCGCGACTACACCGAAAATCGCTACAAACAAGTGGATGATTACGCCTTCGGTGGCGGAGCGGGCATGGTGTTGATGATCGAACCCATTGTGCGTTGCATCCGGCAACTGCAAAGTCAGCGCAGCTACGACGATATTATTTATACCGCCCCCGACGGGGAGCGGTTTGGCCAACCGTTGGCGAATCGCTTGTCGCTCGGTAAAAATCTGATGATTCTGTGCGGGCACTACAAAGGCATCGATGAGCGGGTACGCGAGCATTTCATAACCCGTGAAATCAGCCTGGGCGACTACGTGCTGTCGGGCGGCGAACTCCCGGCGGCCGTCATGGCCGACGCCATTATTCGGCTGATTCCAGGAGTTTTAAGCGATGAAACCTCCGCCCTGACCGACTCGTTTCAGGACAACCTGATTGCCCCTCCCGTGTACACCCGCCCGGCCGATTTTGAAGGGTTGAAAGTCCCCGATGTCCTCCTATCGGGCCATGAAGCCCGGATTCAGACCTGGCGTTTTGAGCAGTCGCTCGAACGAACCCGCCAACGCCGCCCCGACTTACTATAAAAGTTGAAAATTGAAAGTTGAGAATTGAAAAAGTTTGAGAGCCTGTTGAATCTCAATTCTCAATCTTCAATTCTCAACTTTCAACTGCCCCTCCCGTTCCCGTTGGCGTTGTTCGCGGCGCTCTTGTCGAAGTTCCTTTTTCGATTTATCGGTGACCGGCTCCTCGGGTAATAAAATGGGGTTGGGGGTGGTCGGCGTGGGTGCCTTTTCAGGGTTCAGTTCCTCATCATCTCCTTCTTTATCGCGGTTGAAGAGACGCCGGAAAAAATCATTGATTCCCCCTCCCCCGCCTTCTGTTTCGGGGTCGGGCACGGTGAGCAGGCTGTCGCTTTCGTAACCGGAGGTGTCGTAGGGGAAGAGTTGCTTGCGCAATCCCTCCCGAAGTTGTACGCCGTAGAAACCATACGCGCTCGTATCGGATGGAGCCAGGCCGCGCCGGGTCATGATGCGCCCAACAAACTTAAAATACCCCCGCAGGGACGTTCGCAGGGACCCATCCGAACTGAAATGATTGAGCGCACTCTTGGGACTGGGCACCACGTAAGCCAGAAACAGGCTCTCGCCGAGCGTTAATTCCCCCGGATTTTTGGCAAAATAGTAGCGCGATGCCTCACCGATGCCGTACACGTTGCGGCCCCATTCGATGATGTTGAGATATACCTCGTACATCCGCTCTTTCGGAATCAGCCGCTGATTTTCAATCAACCAAACAATCAAAATCTCTTCCACTTTACGCGCCAAGTCTTTGTGGCGGCTGAGGAAGGCATTTTTTACCAATTGCATCGAAATTGTGCTGCCGCCGCGCTTGAAGGATTTTGACTTAAAATTGGTGGCGATGCTAACGCGGAACGCCTTCTCGTTGAATCCTTTGTGTTGAAAAAACGTGTAGTCCTCGGCGGTCAAAACTGCGTTGCGCAGGTTTTTGGAAATACCGGTCAAGGGCGTAAAATCCGGGTTTTCCGGCCCCACCCGAATCGTGCGCATCGGTTTGCCGCGCTCGTACGGGGTGTAGTCAAAAGGCTGGTTGAGCCGCGTGAAATCAGTGCCCCCGAATTGAAGAATGCGAAAATCAGTCGGCGTCAGACCCGCATCAAACTGCACCGAATCGGGCTGACTGCTATCCAGGTGGAGCCGGAAGTCGTAGCGAAGCGTACCGGCCACTTTAATTCCCTCCACGGATTCAAACAAGCCTTGCGGAAATGAGTCGAACAAATCCTGCGCCGGGAGCGCATCCGTGCGTAAAACCAGATCGTAAATTTTGACCGGGGAAAGGGTGTACCGCACGAAAGGCCGGGCTTGCACCTTGTCCAGGCGCAACACCGAGGCACTATCGAGGCCGATGTAGTTTTCACCCACCGCCAGCACTGCATCCATGCCTGCACTCGCGACCAGGACTGTATCCGCCGCCAGCGCCGGGTGGTAGAGCCGTAAATTTTGTACGCTACTCGCACCTTTCAACTGTAATTCACCTCCCGAACGATCCACGTCCGATAATTGAATCTGGAGCCGATCCAGTTGCAAACTCAGGCCAAATCTTTCCTGTAAATACCCCAGTTCCAACGGTTTATTGTCGGCAAAAAGAGCCAGATCAGCCTCCTCGCTGCTGCCGTCGAGATGGCCGTTGAGGTGCCAGGCGGCTTCGTTGCCGTTGACACGAATCGTCGAGGCCAATTCCTCGTTGTCCATCAGCGCGGTTTCGGCCAGCAGGCTCACCCGGCGGGCGTCGTCGGTCAGCCGCAGTTCGACGTTGCGGATGTCGAGGTCGTCGGGAATCGTACCCAGCAGGTTGTCGGTGAGTTTTTCGGCTACGTCGGCCAGATTGACGCGTTGCCGAGCCGCACTGCTATCTACGGATTTTCGACGAAACAAAAAGTCAAGATTAGACACCGAATCGCGCTGCACGGCGTGTACGAGGCCATCGTGGATGAGCAACCGGGTCAGGCGTACCTTGCCAAAAAGCATGGGCCAGGGATTCACGCCCACTTCAACTTTACTCAGCCTGACGAGCGTATCGCGCTGGGCCGGTACCACTACCACGTTGCTGAAAGCCACCGTCGTTGGCCCCACGAACCGCGCCGAATCCATCGTAACGCGCAACCCGTAGCTTCGGTCGGCTTTTTGGATGGATCGCTCCAACACCGTCCGCAGCAACGCTTCCCGTTTGTTGAACGCCACGGCAGTGGCTACGCCGGTTAGTACCAGCAGGCTCAACAAGCTCCAGCCTGTGATGCGTAAAACTCGTCTGGTTGTGGGTTGCATCGGTTGAATAAGCGGTCAGAATGCTTTTTTTGGCAAATATACATGAC
>JAJAZB010000413.1 GCA_026785975.1 Cytophagaceae bacterium
GCCAATAATCATTGCGGTTTTGGGGGGCAGACAATAATTACGAATTAGGAAAATCCGCACTCCCGCGCGACGGACCGCTCTATCCTCTGTTCTCTATCCACTATCTGTATTGGTTCACGAGGTTGTACCCGAAACTTTGCCAACGTTTAGAACCGGGGCGCTTAGCCTTTGGCAAAGTTGGCGCGATCTAACCAGTGTATAACCTCGTGACCCAATATAGATAGAGTAGAGAGGATAGAGTAAAAAGGAAGAGGATAGAGCGGTCCGTCGCGCGGGAGTGCGGATTTTCCTAATTCGTAATTATTGTCTGCCCCCCAAAACCGCAATGATTATTGGCATCATCCCCGCCCGCTACGCCTCGACGCGTTTTCCGGGCAAAGCGCTCATCGACATTCAGGGCAAAAGTATGATTCAACGCGTGGTCGAGGCCGCCTGGCGGGCCAAACGGCTGGATCGCGTGGTTGTCGCCACCGACGATGCCCGCATCGCCAACCACGTGCGCGGCTTCGGCGGTGACATCGTGATGACCCGCGCCGACCACCCCAGCGGCACCGATCGGTGTTGGGAAGCGGCACAAACAATTACGAATTACGAATTACGAATTACGAATTATGAAAATTCTCACCCACTCCTCACTACCCATTCCTACGTACTGAATATCCAGGGCGATGAGCCGTTTCTGGACCCGGCGCAGATTGATGAACTGGCGGGGATTCTGGACGGTGAAGTACAATTGGCTACGCAGATGATCCGGGTCCATTCGGCGGAGTTGTTGCACGACCCCGGTGAGGCAAAAATCATCCTCAACGACCGCCAGGAGGCGATTTACTTTAGCCGCCAGGCCATTCCATTTTTGAAAAATGTGCCCCCCGATGCCTGGCACCTTCACCATGATTACTACCGGCACGTGGGGATGTACGCCTACCGGATGGATGTTCTCGAAAAAATTGGCCAGCTACCGCCCTCGCCGCTCGAACGGGCTGAATCGCTCGAACAATTGCGTTGGCTGGAGGCGGGCTACCGCATCAAACTGGTCGAAACTTACTACGAAAGTCACTGCATCGATACCCCCGCCGACGTCGACAAGGTGCTGATGTTGTTGGGCCGCTAAAACGCACGCACGACGGGGATTTTTGAAACCTCCCTGGTTTTGCGCTAATTTTGAAAAATAAATTTGTTTTCCCGACGCCCGATCCTTCTCCCGCATTCATGCTGAATCTCGTCCTCTTTGGCCCTCCTGGTGCGGGCAAAGGCACCCAGAGCGAAAATCTGATCGACAAATTCTGCCTTGTTCACTTATCGACGGGCAACTTACTCCGGGCCGAAATTATGGCCGGAACCGAATTGGGTTTACGGGCCAAACGTCTCATGGACGCCGGTCTGCTGGTGCCCGACGAGGTCGTCATCGGGATGATCGATCATAAATTGAAGGAAAACCGGGATGCCGCCGGGTTTATTTTCGATGGTTTTCCCCGCACCGTGGCCCAGGCCGAGCCCCTCGACGCCCTGCTGACGCAGAACGACACGGCCATCTCGCGGATGGTGGCCCTCAACGTAAACGACGAGGAACTTACCCGCCGGTTGCTCGAACGGGGAAAAACGTCGGGTCGGCCCGACGACCAGAACAAGGCACTCATCCGCCAGCGCGTGCGGGAGTACAACGAAAAAACCCGCCCCGTCGCCGATTATTACGCGGCCCAGGGCAAGTTCAGCGCCGTCGATGGCATTGGGGAAATCGACGGAATTTTTGCGAACATCTGCGGTGAAATTGAAAAGACGCGGTGAAAATGCGCAACGCTTAATGCTCTTCAACTCGCTCGACTTCCTGATTTTCTTTCCCACGGTGGTGGTGCTACACTTTCTGCTGCCGCACCGCTGGCGTTGGCTGCTGCTGCTACTGGCGAGTTGCTACTTTTACATGGCCTTCGTGCCCGCGTACATCGTTATTCTGGGCCTGACCATCGTCGTTGATTACTTCGCCGGATTGTGGATTGAAAAAGCGCAGGGCGAACGCCGCCGCTGGCTGCTCATCATCAGCTTGATTTCCAACCTCGGCATTCTGGCCTTTTTCAAATACCTCGGATTTTTTACGGAAAACATCGCTGAATTGCTCAAAGCGATCAACCTGCCCTACGCGGCGGCGCTGGCCACGGCGGCGGCCAACAAGGTGTTTGTGGGGGTGCTGACGTTCTTCGGGCAACGCGGCGTTTCGTCCTACACCGAGGCGATGAGCATTCTGCCCATCGGGCTGTCGTTCCACACCTTTCAGGCCATGAGTTACACCATCGAGGTGTACCGGGGCAACCAAAAAGCCGAGCGGCACTTTGGGATTTACGCGCTCTACGTGATGTTTTTCCCCCAACTGGTGGCCGGACCCATCGAGCGTCCGCAGAACGTACTGCACCAGTTTCACGAAAAAAAGACCTTCGACGCCACTCGCGCCCTCGACGGCCTGCGCTGGATTTACTGGGGTTTGTTCAAAAAAATGGTCATTGCTGACCGCCTCAGTCAGTTCGTCGACCCGGTGTTTAATGATCCCAATCCCCAGAAATACGGGGCGCTGGCTACGGCGTCGGCCACCGTGGCCTTCGCCATTCAGATTTACTGCGACTTCTCGGGGTATTCCGACGTAGCCATCGGCACGGCGAAGGTGATGGGGTACCGGCTGATCGAAAACTTCCGGCGACCCTACCTGGCCACCAACATTCAGGCGTTCTGGTCACGCTGGCACATTTCGCTGTCGACCTGGTTTCGCGATTACGTGTACATCCCGCTGGGCGGCAACCGGGTGAGCCGGGGGCGGCGCTATTTCAACCTCGCCATCGTGTTTCTGGTGAGCGGCCTCTGGCACGGCGCGGCCTGGACTTACCTGGCCTGGGGAGCGTTGCACACGGTGTTCAACCTGGTCACCGTCGCCCTGCGCGAATCGGGCCGGGTGCGATTGCCAGAGCGGTGGTGGGCCAACGCGCTGGGCGTGGTCGTGACCTTCGGGCTGGTGAGTTTCGCCTGGATTTTCTTCCGCGCCCATTCCATCCACGACGCCCTCACGCTGGTGCGTACGCTCGGTACCTGGCGGGGCTGGGACGTGGAATGGGACAGCCTGGAATACTGGACCCTCCGCACCGGCGACCCAAGACCGCCGTACCGAATGATTTTTTCAGGGATCGGATTGGCCTTGCTCGGCCTCGGTGATTATTTGATCGAAACGAAAAAGGATCGGCTATCCGGCCCCACCCTGCGTGTGCTCCGACCCGCGCTGTACGCGGCGATGGTGGTGTTTTTTCTGCTCTTCGCCATGTTCGACGACAATAAGCAGTTTATTTATTTTCAGTTTTGAGTACTGGAGCAAAAGTGAGTGGGTTATTGGTTACGGTTCGCCGCCGCGATTAGATTACTGACTGATTACCAGAATTTTACTCACTAACTAATAACCTCATAACATTAGTAACGACACTTAAAGCCCCCGACGTTGGCTACTATAAATCCTTTTTTCCGCAAAATTGTGCTCTTCGGACTTGCACTGCTGGGTCTGGCGTGGTTGACCGAGAAGGCGCTGGACTTCGGTTTGGCGCATAATTACGATTTCAAACCTTCACTGGTGGTCGCCGGGCATACCCGGCCCGATGCCTTGTTTTTAGGAAATTCACGGGTGGAGTTGATGCTGAATCCGGCAGTTTTTAGCCAGCACACGGGTCTGAGCGCGTATAATTTGGGATTTAACGGGAGTAGCCTGATTCAGCAATTGGCGCTGCTAAACTTGTGGCTGCGTCACAATCCGGCCCCGAAGTACCTTTTCGTGGAGGTTTCTCCAGAAAACCTCCAGCACTCCGACCTCGGCTTTTTCTCGATTCATTTTTTGCAGGACCTGCACGCCCCGCCGTTTGAGGACCTGGTTCGTCGGTACGACCCGCGCCTGCTGACGCTGAGTCGGATTCCGTTATTGAAGTATTCGCTTTACAACCAGGTCCTGGTAGGTGATGCCCTGGTGGGTTTGTTTCGCTGGCTGACCGGTCGTGAACAAACCTTGCAATATCCCGGCGGGTATGACCCTACCCCCTTTGTTGACTTTGACGAAACGTTTGACAATTACCGACAACAGCACCCCGGTGGAATCGTCATGGCTCTCGACACGGGCCGGGTACACAAGCTCGGTCAACTCTTCCGGTTCGCTCGTTCAAAAGGGATTCAGGTCGTCGCCTACGAAGCGCCAACGTTGGGCCAAATGCTTCGCCTGCACCGGAACCGACCGGCGATGGAAGCGGTCATCGACTCGGTTTGCCGGGCCGAGGCCGTGCCTTTTCTGCCTGTCGATACCACTTATTTATGCCCGGACCGCCGCTATTTCTTCAATGCCAACCACCTCAACGCGCAGGGTACCGACCTTTTTTCAAAACGTTTAGCTGAGCGGGTGCGTGACCGCTTGATAAAATAAAGGCACCCCGCCACTTTCTGACCCATCCCAGGGTAAACGGCATTATTTCTGCTTAGAAAACTGTATAATTTTGAACGTCAATCTGTTAAGCGATTTACGCTTTTAAATTGAGCTTAGGCAGGTGGGCGGACACCCGTCGTTGCAAGTGGACTACCCGTCGCGAGCGCAATGACGGGTTTGCGCTCGCAATGACGGGCATGGGCAGTTTTTGTGTAGTTGGCACTATTTCAAGTTTAGTACTCCGCTCAGCGGGCCGCCGGTGTCGGGTGTGATTCAATAAAATTAGGGCTTTAGGCGGTCGTGAATTTTTTCGGACTATCAGTTTTTGTTAATTTTGTCGGTTGTTTGGCTGATTAGAATGCTTGGACTATTCCGATGAGTCGAGTTATTATGGATCGAGCATCGATGCTCAATGTTCGAGACTGGCGCTACGCGAAAATCGAGCATCGAACCTCGATCATCAACAGAAAAGAAAAAGAATGACATCAAACTTCATTGATTACGTAAAAATTTGTGGTCGTTCGGGCGCGGGTGGGGCCGGTTCATCGCATTTTCGTCGCGAGAAACACGTAGCCCTGGGCGGACCCGACGGCGGTGACGGGGGCCGGGGCGGTCACGTGGTGCTGCGCGGAAACGCCCAACACTGGACCTTGCTCCATTTGAAATACCAGAAACACGTCATTGCCAGCGCGGGGAAAGGGGGCGAGGGAGGCAATCGAACCGGCGCTCAAGGAAATGACGTGATCCTTGAAGTACCTTTGGGTACCGTGGCCAAAAATGCCGAGACGGGAGAAATTGTGGTGGAAATCACCGAGGATGGTCAGCAGGCTGTGCTGGTGCCCGGTGGCCGGGGTGGATTGGGCAATGAACATTTTAAAAATCCCGTCAACCAGGCACCCCGGCACGCGCAACCCGGCGAGCCGGGCCGGGAACAGTGGTACGTACTCGAACTCAAAGTACTGGCCGACGTGGGCCTGGTGGGTTTTCCCAACGCCGGAAAATCAACGCTGCTCTCGGTTCTTTCGGCGGCCCGGCCCGAAATCGCCGACTATCCGTTTACGACTTTAACCCCCAACCTGGGCGTTGTTTCGTACCGCGATTACCGCTCGTTTGTCATGGCCGATATTCCGGGCATCATCGAAGGAGCCGCCGAAGGCAAAGGCTTGGGACTACGCTTTTTGCGGCACATCGAGCGCAATTCCATTCTGTTGTTTCTGATTCCTGCCACGACGGAAGACGCTGGTCACGAATACCGCGTTTTACTCAACGAATTGGGCAAGTACAACCCGGCGCTACTCGACAAGCAGCGGCTGCTGGCGGTGTCGAAGGCCGATTTGCTCGACGACGAAGGACGTCGGCAATTAGAAACTCAGTTGCCCGTTGGCGTACCGCACCTGTTTGTTTCGGCGGTTGCTCAGCAGGGGCTTGAGGCACTAAAAGATGTGATTTGGAACGAGCTCAACCGCCCGGTCGTCCCGGCGGCAAACGAATATCAGTGACCAGTGACCAATAATTTTGCCCGGATATTTAATTCACTGTTCGGCTACCGGGCCAATTACCCACCAATCAACGTACTTTGTTATGCGTCAACATCTAAAAAAATGGGGAGTCTGTCTGTTTGCCGCGTTGCTGGCTCTGCCTGCGCTGGCGCAGATTCGGGTTAATTTTCCGACCAGCCGGGCGGTTTTTCAACGGGGTAACAACGGCCGGGGTACGTTTAGCATCGCCGGAAATTACTACCAACCCGTCGACCAGATCCAGGCTCGCGTGATTCCGATTCAGGGCGGTAGCGTCACCGACTGGACGACGATCCAGGCCAATCCGCAGCAGGGTAATTTCCTGGGCACCCTCAACGTGGCCGGGGGTTGGTACCGACTTGAAGTACGGGGGGTGTTGGGTGGCAACCAGGTAGGCGTACCGGCTACCGTCGAAAAAATGGGGGTTGGTGAGGTATTCATTCTTTCCGGGCAATCGAACGCGCAGGGCATTGACAACCTCATTCCCCCCGGCCAGATTGATCCGGAAGACCGGGTGAACACCATCAACTACGATAATAGCAAACCGGGAGCCGAATCACTCAATGATCCGCCTTTCCCGGAATTCACCAAAATGCGGCCGGGTAATTATTACTCGCTGCGGGGCATGGGCAGTTGGGCCTGGGGCTGGCTGGGTAACCAAATTGCCAGTCGTTTCAACGTCCCGGTGCTCTTCATCAACTCGGCTTACGGCGGAACCCATATTGATGCCTGGCGGGCCAGCGCAGCCGGACAGCGGGCTAATAATATTTTTTGCCAAAGTTGCGCAGATCCGTTCTACCCGAATGGGATGCCGTATGGAAATTTGCGGCTGGCGCTCAATTATTATGGCTCGCTGTTGGGCGTGCGGTCAGTGCTCTGGATGTTGGGCGAAACGGACAATTTTTTTCTCCGCACCGGCACCAACGAATACCGCGAAGCGTTGAAATTTGTTATCAATCAATCCCGCAATGATGCGGGCAAAAATATAAGCTGGGTGGTAGCCCAGACCAGTCTGGCTGGTGCCACTCTTAGTTCACCCGCCATCCTGGAAGCTCAGGCGCAGGTAGCTCAACAGGTCCCCAACGTCTTCCCGGGCCCCGCTACCGATAATATTCAAAATCCTCGTCTTGATGGCGGTGTACACTTCAGTACCGACATCGTGCCGGGCACGGGCAAATCCGGCCACCAACTCCACGCCGAAGCCTGGAATAATGCGTTGACGGATGCGTTTTTTGCCACCTCACAGCCCCAATCCCCGGCGGGTTTGCAACCCGTTGCCATTGCCTGTAATGGCAATAGCGGGTATACCCTGACGATTTCGGGTAATCAACCGTCCTGGTCGAACGGACAAACCGGATCGAGTATTTCGGTTGGTCGGGGCCTGTACTACGGCCGGGTGCGGGATGGTTCCGGCAATATTCTGCTTACCCAGCCCGTGTTTGTTCCCCAGCCGACGATCAACCCCAAAAGCGCCACGGAATTTTGCCAGGGCGGCAGTGTCACCCTGGAAGCCGATGCCGTCGGGGGCGTCAACTGGAGCAACGGGGCCAATACCCAAAGCATCTCGGCGACGACCTCCGGCACGTACACCGTCAGTTTCCGCGATCAGAATGGCTGCACGCTCAACAACTCGGTGGCCGTAACCGTCAACCCACTGCCCAACAAACCCCGCATTGCCGCCCTGAGCGACACCGTGTTTTGTCAGGGTGGTACGGTCGTGCTGCGTTCGGTCGATAACGTCTCGTATGCCTGGAGTACGGGTGCCAACACGCGCGACATCACCGTGGCCACGTCGGGGCGCTTTCAGGTGTCGGTCATCGACGCCAAGGGTTGCCGGTCGCCCGCTTCCGATCAGCTTTCCGTGCGGGTCAATCCCAACCCGGTTAAGCCCACCATCAGCGCCGGAGGCCCCACCACGTTCTGCGCCGACGAAAGCGTACTGCTGACCTCCACGGCCTCCGATTCGGCCAATTACGTTTGGAGTCCCAATCCGGTGGGTGTGCGCACCCGTAGCATCCGCATCAACCAGACCGGAGCCTACTCCGTGCGGACCTACAACCGGTTCGGCTGCGTTTCGGTCCCTTCCGATCCGGTCTCGGTCCGGGTCAACGCCTTGCCCCCCCGGCCGCTCGTGGCGGTCAGCGGACCACTGGATTTTTGTCAGGGCGTCGGCTCGGTGACGCTTTGTACCAACAATCCGTTGCAAACCGCCTGGACCGAAGCATCCGACAGTCTGGTGGTGCTGGCCAACACGGCCTGCTTCGTGGCCAAGGAAACGGGTCGGTACCGGGTGCGGATTACGGATGCCAACGGCTGTAAAAATTTCTCCATAGCCTCCGTCGTGAACGCCAAGCCCCGGCCCGGTAAACCGCTCGTTGAGCGCATCGGTACCTACACTTTGCGCGCGGAAGGTACGCCACCGGGCCAGGCGTATCGCTGGGTTTTGAACTCAAAAGATACCCTGAGTTCAAAATACTACACCCAGATCATCAAAACGCCCAGTGAGGGCGTGTACACGGCCATTGCCCGCATCACCTACACCGATGTCAGACCAGCACTTACGTGCTTTTCTGACCCCTCGGAGCGCACCGATGCCAGTGTGGTCATCTTCCCGGACAACGCCGGATTGAGCGTGTACCCCAACCCCAGCCTCGACGGTAACCTGACGATTGAAACCCAGGAAAACTGGGAAGGAGCCTTCGTGAGTATCTGGACGCTATCGGGTCAACTGCTCTTTCAGGAGCAGGTCAACGTGTTCGACGAACGTAAATTCGTGCGCATGGGGCCGCAACCGGGCTTGTTTTTGTTGCGGGTGAAGAGCGACCGTTTCAACGTAACGAAGCGAATTCTGGTGAGGCCCTGATTTCCTGCGAATAACACATTTCCAAGATAAACCCCGGTATAGCCGGGGTTTTCTGTTATTTTTGGTGGATTTTTTCAAACCCACCTTCTTCCTTAATCCTAATGACTGGTCTTAGCGGACGTACTTCGCTGGTACGTGCTTTTGTATTTCTCCTTGTTACTGCTTTTTCAGGTTTGGCCCGTTCCGCTTCCGCCCAAATTCAGATCACCCTCCCCACGACGCGGGCGGTGTTTCAGCGCGACAACAACAACTGCACTTCGCTCACCATTGCCGGAAATTACACCCGGCTGGTGGACCGCGTCGAGGCCCGTCTTGTAGCCCGGCAGGGTGGCTCTACGACCGGCTGGACCACAATTCAGGTTGATCCCCAGGGGGGCGTGTTCAGGGGTTCGATGCCCGTGAGTGGAGGCTGGTACAACCTCGAAGTACGCGGTTTGTACCAGGATAGTCAGGTGGGAAATGTGGCTACCCTCGAACGAGTGGGGGTAGGCGAGGTTTTTATCGTGGCGGGGCAATCCAACGCGCAGGGCCTGGAACCCACCCAGGCCGGTCAGCCCGAGTCGACCGATGATCGCGTCACGAGTATCGACTACCTGAACGGTAGCAACTCGCTGGCCGCTCCCCCCCAAACACGTTTTCGTGAAAATGACGGCGGGAGCCACCCATTCCCTGCACGGATTTGGGGGCTGGAACTGGGCGGTGCTGGGCGATTTGCTGGCCGCCCGGCTCAATGTTCCCATCCTGTTTATCAACACGGCTTACGGTGCCACCTCGGTGAATAACTGGTTGGAAAGTGCCCAGGGGGTAGAACCCAGAATATTTTCTGCCTGACCTGCGGCGAGCAGTCCTACTATCCGGCCGGGATGCCCTACGGCAACCTGCGCCTGGCCCTCAATCATTACGCGGCCCAGTAAGGGGTGCGGGCGGTGCTTTGGCACCAGGGCGAAACCGACAACGTACTCAACACGTCGGCAGGCGAGTACGCCGCAAAATTGCGCAGCCTGATCGATTTTTCCCGCGCCCACACCGGGGGCAAAAATATTGCCTGGGTGATTGCCCGGGTTTCGCTTCAGCAATCGACCACGGTTCAATCGGTCATCGATGGCCAGAATGCAGTGATCAATCCGGGCGGTAACATTTTTGGTGGCCCTTTCACCGATGGCATCCAGAATCCCCGGCCCGACGGGGTACATTTTCAGGGCGAAGGGCACCGCCAACACGCGCAGAGCTGGTTTGAGGCCCTGTTGAACAATGGCTTTTTTGACTCCTCCCAACCCCAGTTGCCCCCGCCCCCGCCCGCAATTGCGGTCGTGTGCAATAGCGCGAATAGTCTGACTTTCAACGTACAAGGCGGTTTTTCCGCCCACGGGTGGGCCGACGCCCAGGGTAACCCGGTCAATTCGTCAGCCAGTATCACGGGGTCATCGGGTAGTACGTTCTGGCCCCGGGTGACCGATGGCACTGGCAACACCCTGCTCGCTCAGCCCGTTGGTGTACCAGCCAGTACCCTGCCCGCCCCGCCCGGTATCACGGCTGAAGGCCCGACAACGGTGTGCGTTGGCGCCAGTGCCCGCCTGGCCTCCAACGGTCGTTTCGATGATTTATGGAGCAATGGCGCGGTGTCCCGCTCGATCACGCCCAACCAGCCGGGGAATTATACCGTCAAAACCCGGGGGGGTTACGGTTGCTACTCCGAGGCCTCGCAGCCCGTGGCGGTCGGCAATTTTCCGGCTCCACCCCCGGCCCCGCAAATCACCGCCAGCGGGCCAACGACGTTTTGCCCCGAAAATAACGTGACTCTGACGGCATCCGAGGGCTTGAACTACGAGTGGAGTACGGGCAGCAAAAGCCGAACCGTGTCGGTCAATCAGGCCGGGCTGTTTTCCGTAAAAATTATCGATGCCAATGGCTGCTCTTCCGTTCATTCATCCCCCACAGAAGTCAAACTATTCTCCACACCGGCGGCACCGATCATTACGGCCAGCGGCAAAACCACGTTTTGCGAAGGTGGTGATGTAAGCCTGACGGCCAGTACTGCGCTGGTTTATCAGTGGAGCAACGGGGCCACGACCCCGAGCGTCAACACCCGCGCTTCGGGGCGGTTTACCCTGACCATCAAAGACGCTAATGGCTGTGTGTCGCCGACTTCCGCCGAAACAGCGGTGCTGGTTAACGCGTTGCCCCCCAAACCCAGCATCACTCCCGACGGCTCCACGACGGTGTGCGATGGCACGACGGTACGCCTGACGGCCGCCAATCCGCCCGCCTTACCGGCAACATTCTTGTGGAACAGCGGTGCCCGCACCCGCGACGTGCCCGTTACCCGGACGGGCACGTTTCGGCTCACGATTACGGACGCCAACGGCTGTACCGCCAAAGATTCCTCCGATGCCCTTGTGGTTACGGTCAATCCCAATCCGGCCAAACCCAGCATCGTGGCGGCCGGGCCAACCACGTTTTGCGCCGACAAAAGCGTTGTGCTCACCGCCACCCCCGAGGCCGCTTACCGCTGGAGCAACGGCGCGACCGCCGCCGCCATTGTTACCAACACCACGGGGCGTTTTACGGTACGGGTGCTCAATCAGTACAATTGCATTTCGGTTTCTTCCGATGAAGTCACGACCCGGTCCAATCCCCTGCCAGCGGCTCCCCGCATCAGTGCCGGGGGAGTTACCGAATTTTGTCAGGGCGATTCGGTGCGGCTATTCAGTGATAGTTTTCTGGAAACCGGGTGGAATTTGACGGCAGATCGTACAAAATGTACGCAGGCCGTAAAAACTGGCAATTTTTTTGCTACGGTTACGGATGCCAACGGATGCGTTTCGCCGCCATCGAATTCCATTTTTGTGGACGCCAGGCCACTACCCAGTACGCCCGTCATCGAACGGGTGGGGGCGTATACCGTGGAGGCCACCGGAAACGTGGCGGGTGACGACTACAACTGGCAACTTGGTGGACAACCGATTTCGTTTCGCACGCAAGCCATCAAAGTAGTTAGTGAAGGCGAATACACGGTTAGAACCCGGCTCGAATACCAGGTTTCGGCACCGGTCAATCGGTTGGTGTGTTTTTCAAAACCTTCCCCTGGGTTCAAATTCACGTTTGAACCGGGCGATTCGGGCCTGAGCGTGTACCCGAACCCCAGTCAGGGCCAGGTAACCATCGAAACGAAA
>JAJAZB010000414.1 GCA_026785975.1 Cytophagaceae bacterium
CCCTGGTGGTATTTCTCGGCGGGATAAAATGCCTCGAAGGGTACAACCTGGGTCACAATCTTATTTTCATAATGCCCCGAAGCCCGTTTGACGGCCGCTTCGATGCGGGATTTCTCATCGGCATTGCGGTAAAAAGCCACCGAACGGTATTGAGTGCCCGCGTCGGGTCCCTGGCGATTGAGCGTCGTGGGATCGTGCCCGGCAAAAAATGCGTCGAGCATTACGTCGTACGAAATGACGTTGGGGTCGTAGTACACCTGGACTGCCTCGGCGTGGCCGGTGAGGTCGGTGCCGACCTGCTCGTAGGTGGGATTTTCTGATTCACCGCCCGCGTACCCGGACACCACGTCGCGGACGCCCTTCAGACTTTCCAATTCTTCTTCCACGCACCAGAAACAACCGCCAGCCAGCGTTGCAATGGCTTCGCCGGGTTGGGTCGAGGGAAGTTGAGCGGGAGCCTTATCCTTGGTTTGATTCGCCTGGGGTTGTGCGCAGCCCATCAACAGCGATAACAGAACAAAAGCAGTGTATTTCATTTCGATCGAATGAGTTTGGTTTTTCGATAACGTATAAAAAAAGAGTACCCGCACAAAAATGACGGTATTTGGCGGGTACTCTTGTCGGGGGGCTGACAGTTCGGCGGATTTACTGCGATTTATTGCTCGACCACCAATTTCACGACGGTTTTCTGATTTTCCTGTTCGGCGCGAAGCAAATATAGTCCGCTGGGGTTACCGCGCAGGTCAAGGTCGGTTTCCTCGTGGGCTGGGTCGAGAATAAGCTGGTGAACCGTCCGGCCCGAGACATCACTGACCCGAAGTGTAACGGGTTGGTCGGAAGTCGTTTCCACGAGTACCCGGAAGAGGCCCGCGCTGGGATTTGGCGCAACAACGAGGTGGAAAGGACTTTGGCTTTCATCAAGCGGCTCGGCGGCCAAGCGACCCGCCACCGCCCGCAACTTGAGGTCATCAAGGTAAAACGTATAATTCTGGCCGTTACGCTGACCGCGATCCTGGAACGTCAGCCGTTTTACCTGCGCGGGATTGCCCAGATCGGCCCAGTTTAGCGTGTACTGCTGCCAGGAATTGGCCGGTAAATCGAGGGGTTTGGCAACGGAAGCCGGGCCATCATCGGTCGATTGTACGTAGACCTGGAGTTTAGCAACCCGGTTCGCCCAAATCCAGAAACGAATGCCACCGGGGTAGGCCGCCGGGCTGATGCTGTTTTCCGAGCGCAACGACAATCCGCCCCAATCGGCCGTCATGGTCGATGCCATGGATTTTGCCCCCACTTTTTTGGGTGAGGTGTTGTTGACATTGGGTGAACCGGCCGCTAATCCCCAGGACCAACTTGCCCACTGACTGTTCAATGCATCGCCGTAAATCAAAAAGTCAGTAGTGTTGGCTGTCGAGGTCGTGACGGAAAGGGCCACCGAAGCCGGTGAGACGTTGCCCGCCGCGTCTTTGGCTTTCACCGTCAGGCTGTACGCCGTGTTGGCGGCCAGTCCGGTGACGATAAAGTTGGTCCCGGTTGCCGTGCCGATTGAACTGCCATTGCGGAAAATCTCATAACTAATTACGCTTACGTTGTCGATCGAGGCCGTCCAGGAAAGGCTGAAACTGTTGGTCGTCAAATTGCTGGCCGCGAGGTTGGTTGGCGTGGTGGGGGCCTGGGTATCGGCGAGCGGGGGCGTACCGGTGCCGACCGCTTTGGAGAGCAGCCGCACGTAGGCGGCCTGGTAATAAATGGCCGGTTCGGTAATTTCCCAGGAATTTTCGGGATAGCTGGTGTTCCAGGCTTTGAATGACTTCTGCACGGGCTGGCCCTGCGGCGGGGCGAAGTAGCCGCTGGAGGGGGCGTAATTCTTGTTGGGGCCACCCACGAGGTAACCCGGTGCGGGGTTCAGGTCGAGCGGGGTGCCGTTGGCAAACCAACTGTGGTACATTTCAGGAATCGAGTTTTCGGCCCCCACACTGCTCATGTTGCTCAGGTAACAGTACCCCGTTGGATTGACGCCGTGCAAATAATGCACGAAGCCCATCGCTGCATCGCGGTAGTTGGCGGCGTTGCCCGCGTCGAGGGCCTGCTGGTTCATCGCCCAGAACATATTGCCCTGATCGCTGCGCACCCGGTTGCTGCCCCAGGTGTGGTTGTCGTTGGAGAGGTGCGCCCGGTAGGCGTCGGTGCCATTGAGGTAACCGGGCAAATTGTCGGCATTGCCGGTTTGCATCGAGTTTTGGTACGTATTGCGAATGGCCGTCGCCACGGATGATGTTGCGCCGGGCGTTTTGGCGTAATACAACAGGGTTGAATGGTGAGCATTTTCAAACGGGTACGCATACGACCAAGCCATCAGGTGAACGGTCTGGTAGTTGGCATCGACATGACTTTTGTACGTTGTATTGCCCGTCAGCGCAAACAGATATGCCGCCGCCCCAACTTTGCGGGCCTCGCGCTCGTAGGCGTCTACTTCGGGGTTGGCACTCTGAAAACCCGCGTTGGTGTAGGTTACGCCCGGATTGGCAACGGACCAGTTCCAGGCGTTGATGGCGGCGGTTTGCAGTTGATTGCCGTAGGCCTGCATCGCGGGATTGCCCAAGGATTTGTACTGAACAGCAGCCAGGGCAAAAATTGCTGAGGCCGTCAACGTCGATGAGGTACTCGCTGGGCCGTAATACCTCGGCGTCGCGTCGCTGCTCGGGGGCGAGGCGGCCTGAAACTGCGTCACGGATACTTTGCTCAACACCGAACCGTCGGCCTGCTGCATTCGCCGCAACCAGTCGAGTTCCCATTTTACTTCGTCGAGCAAATCAGGAACGCCGTTGCCCGACTCGGGCAGGTTATAATCGTCGGTCCAGACGGTTGGTTTTTCCTCAAAACCAAGCAAGAGATCGGTCAGAGTGCCGTAGCAAAAATTAACGTACTTGTTGTAATCACCCGCGTCGAACCAACCGCCCGAAAGGTCTTTGGCCGTAGAAGCATTCCCCGGATCGGTCACCAAGCGGCATTGGCTATCCTGGTTTGGGCCGAGAAAAGCGGCCCCGTCGGTCCAGGTTCCGGCGTAGGCGGCAGTTTTGGCAAAACCACTTCGTTGGTAAAAAAAGGTTCGTACCGCCGTTTTGAGCACGTTTTGGTACACCGCATCATTCAACTCGAACCGCTCCGAACGAACGTTGTTGGTCGGGTCAAACAGAAAATAACTGCCCGCAGTGGTTACCGAAGAAAAATCAAGCCACCAAACTTTATCCCCGGATTGCGCCTGGGTTTGTCCGCCATTCCAGGCGGTCGGGGTCCCCGTAAAAACGGCCACCTGATCCGCCCAGCGTCGCAGTTGTAGCGTAGCGCCGGGCGTGTAGGCCTGGGCCGTATTGTAGCCCACTTGCGGGCTGGCGAGAACGGCAATTTTTTTGGCGTTGAGTAAATACCCGAACTGATCGACGTGCAGGTTGGGGCTAATTGGGGCGGTAGGCTGGGCTAAAAGGCCCGTCGTAGCGGCCAGCAGGGTCAAAAAAAGGTTGGCGAAACGAGAGCGGTAAAAGGTGTGCATGGCGGTAGATGAGTTGAAATTAATTGAGCGGCGATCTGCCGGGCGGCGTCCCGCAATTTACAATTCTTGGAAGTGGAGGCAAGGTAAACTATTTATTGAAAATAGACCAGACTCCCCCGATTCGACCTTCCGTTCAACCCGTTACTTCACAATTTTCGTAGGTTTGGGAAGACAGTTCCTGATTTTGTTACTTTTCCCGCAATCCATGCATTTTCCCCGATATTTCTGGTTGCTCGCGCTACTCTTGCTGCCCGTTTTACTCCTGCTCGGCAATGAGTTCGCCATCGCTTACCCCAGCCACCGCACAAAAAACATTGCGTATTTAAAAAGCAACACGCCCGGCTTTGACGCCGATCGGCATCAACTCGACGTGTACGCGCCGCGCCGAAAACCGGCCACTCTGCAACCCGTCGTGGTGTTTGTTCACGGGGGAGCCTGGAACAGCGGCAGCAAAAACATTTACAGTTTCATCGGGCGGCGGCTGGCCAAGCAGGGCGTGGTGGCGGTCATCATCAACTACCGGCTGTCGCCCCAGGTGCAGGTGCCCGCGATGGCCGACGACTGCGCCCGCGCGGTGCTCTGGGCGACCCGAAACATCGCCGAATTTGGCGGTGATCCGACTCGGATTTACGTAATGGGCCACTCGGCTGGCGGCGGATTGGCGGCGTTGCTGGCCTCCGACGACCGGCTTTTTGCCCGACTTGGTTTGTTGAAAAACCCCGTTCGTGGTGCCATTCTGGACGATCCCGGCGGGGTGGACATGAATAATTATCTCCAGAAAATGGAGTACCCTGGCGACGAAAGCTATCTGACGGCGTTTGGGCGGGATTCAACGGTTTGGCGGCGGGTGTCGCCGATTTATTACGTTTCGGCGACCAACCCGCCCGTGCTCGTTTTTGTCGGCGGTAAAACCTACCCTGGCATCAAGAGTAGCACCGCCCGGTTCAGGGAAGAACTTAAAAAAGCAGGAGCGCGGTTTGAATTCACTGTTTTACCCGGTAAAAAACACATCCCGATGGTGCTGCAATTGTTTTGGAAAAACAACGTGATTTACAAGGATTTGCTGCGGTTGGTTCGGGACGAAAAGCAATCAGCCGGAGTTCTGAGAACCCCGGCTGATTGACGTTTTGCTGAAAAACTATTGAATTATTGCGGCAAATCCAGCAGGAAACCGATCGTGAAGTTGGCATCCCAGTCGAAGACGAACTGGTCGCAACCCGTACCGTCGGCGAGGGCTTTGTAAATGTTTAAACCCGCCTTCGATTTTGCATTTTCGAGCTTGTACGCCGACGGGGCGTTAATGACGGTGTACCGTTCTTTGCCGTTACGCACTTCTTTGGCCAGTTCAAAAGGTACACCCCCGATGATGAAACAGGTTTTGCGATTTTCACTCGGAATCTGTTTGGCTTTTGCTCTGACCTCCTCGTACACTTTGGCGTCATCGGTGCCTTCCTGGAAATACTTGGCCCCGTACGTATCGAGCGCAGAAGTGCGGCCCCCGGCCTTCCACGAAATCTTGGTGTTGCCCGACCCGATGTCTGCGACGAAGGAATTGCTTTCAAATTCTTTCGGCAAAACGCAACGCAGGCCCAGTTTGGCTTCTTGCTCGGGGGTCACGGTGTTGACAAAGTAGTTGAGCGAACGGAGCGCTTTCGTGATTTTTTTGGTACCCTCCGCTTTTTGAGCACCGGAACTAACGACAAAATGAATGTCGCGTCCACCCACGCCAAAATCGAGCATACCCCCGATGTACTTCTTCAAACCGGCCCGGATGTCTTCGTCTGTAGCCATGTTTTCGAGCACTAAACTATTCCCAAACTCCGCCTTTTCGAGCTTCCACTTCTCCTGATTATCTAACCGGATGATGAAGGAATTGAAACCACTGGCCCCCAACTCGACGACGCCTTTCAACTTGCCATTGGTGGGCGCGGGCGGTTGATAATCAAAAGCAGCGCGGGCCGTCGACGAAGTGGCTTCCGACGAATTATCGGACGAATTTTCGGTAGACGCCGATGAAGTTTCCTCGGCGGAGGAACTTGAGGCGGAGGGCATCGAGGGCGAATCCGACTCAGCGGCCCGCTCGGCTTCCTTCGGAAAGGTTTTTTTTAGCCATTCATTCCCGCCCAGGGCGCGGAAACCAAAGTAAAGACCCGCCAGAATCAGGGCCGTAATGATTAGCCTTCCGGCAACAGTTAGGTTTTTCATGTTGAATCAAGGAGTGAGTTTAATTATGAATGCTGAACTTCAAAGAATGCTGAATTCTGAATGCTGAATTATGAATAGGAAAAGAAATACGTTCATTCAGTATTCAGTATTCAGCATTCTCTGAAGTTATTCAAGTAGGCTCCGGTACCCTTCGTCCTTCGGCGGGTTGAGGCGGTTGGAGTTTGGGGTGGCGGCGGGGGAGTCGAGGTTGATGAGTTTGAATTCGCCCTGGTTGTAGGCATTGAGCAGGGCCTCGCCTTTGTCGGAGAGAATGCCATTTTGGATGTCGACCGAGTTGATGAAATCCATCGACAAATCCATCGCCCGCTTCATTTCACCCAGCTTTTTGCTCATGTCGTCCTGAATGTACTCCATCGACTCATCAAAGTAAAACTTCTTGTCGGGGTCGCCTTTGAAAATGCTGACCGCCGTGCGAAGTGCGTTGGAGCTTTCCTTAACGATCTGATACTCGGCTTCTTTCAGCTTGACTTTGATTTCGGTTTCCTTGATGATGTAGCCAGCGCTGGTATTTACTTTTTCCATGAATTCGAGCACCAACTTGATGTTGCGTTGGAGCGGAAACAGCTTTTCGTTCATCTCCTGCAAGCCCGCGCCTTCAATCGTGGCCAGCGAAGCGGCTTCTTTCATGCCGGGGCGGTCGGTGATGGACTGGGCTTTGTTGGCTTCGGCAAATTTCTGCTTGATCGCCTCGTTATTTTCGGTGATTTTCTTGTTCAGTTTCACCATTTGCCCCGCCAGCAGGTCGATTTGTCCCTGCATTTTTTGCCGCTTTTCCTTCAAATCATCGACGTAAATCTTCATGATCGCGATGGGATTGAGTTGAATCACAATCCCGGCCAACTTGCGCGTGAAGGTTTTGAAGAGAAAAAATACGGCCGTGCGAACGTCTTTGCTCGTAAACAGGAAAATCAGCAGTCCCAACACGCCCAGCAACAGCGCCAGGTAGAGCGTGTTTTCGGTAACCCGGATCAAAAATTCCAGGATTTGGTTGATGTACGTAATCCCTAAAACGGCGATTCCGGCCATGATGAGCAAGCCCACAACCCCTTCGGGTCGGCTCCAGAAGGAGCGTTTATTGGCTTCCATATCGCCGCCGATTTGCGAGAAGTCAGGAGTATTTGCCATTGGTTAGTTAAGGGTTTGGTGTTTAAAAGTTGTTGAATCCAACTGATTACAGTTGCCAAAATCGCCCAGTTTATTTAAGGAACTGGGCGATTTTCGCCAGATCATTCTTGATTTTCTCCGTAAACGTAGCGAATGTCACCTCGTAATTATCGCGATTCTGTTTGATTTTACCACTTTGCTCCTCGATTTCTCCGCCGGTTTTGGTCAGCCGTTCGAGGTTGGCGCTCATCCGGTTCTGGAGTTCCTGCATCTGTTTGGCCAGAGATTCGTTTTCGGCTTGCAGGTTTTTTTGCTCGTTTTGCAAGCTACCCACTTTTTCAGCCACGGCCCCATCCACCGATTTCAGGAAGGCCTCCCGGTCGGCGTTGAGGGCGGTCAGGTACTGATTGGCGGTGTTGGTCAAAACGGCAACTTCGGCAATGCCCCCCATCGCTTTAAAACTGGCCCAGGCGGCCTGAAACTGTTTTTCTTCGGTCAGGCCGAGGTTGTTCAGGCTGCGGAGCGTTTCCCGAAACTCGAAATAATCCGGGCCTTTCAGGTTGGTTTTATCGAGCACCGAAGCGAAGTGATCGACAAATCGGGTATCCAGCGAACCCCCGGCTGTCGGCTTTAGCGTCGGCGTGGTGACGGGTCCGGCAGCGGTAGTTTTCGCCGCGTTCGCCGTCGTTGGGGGAGAAGCGTGGGATGACGCAGATCCCTCGGATTCTTTGACGAAAAAATTCAAAATCTTTCGTCCGAAACTCGTTTCCTGTTCTGGCATGAGTGTATAGGTTTTAACGCGACAATGTTAAGGGCTTCCCGCGTTGGAATCAACAGGGTATGATTACGAGCGGTGCGATGCCGTGATGATGTTGGGGAAATAAAGGGCGAATTTTTGCCATCAGGCAGCGGCACTACCCAAATCCCTATCTTTGCGGGATGCAGCCGTTGTTACGCGTTTGTTCGCTTTCCAAGTCGTACCAAAACCAGCCCGTTTTACACGATATCAGCTTTAGTTTGAACGCGGGCGAGGTACTGGCGTTAGTGGGCGAAAGCGGAGCGGGAAAATCGACGCTGCTTCATCTGCTGGCCGGTCTAACGGAGGCTGACTCCGGCGAGATATTCCTTGACGAGACCGACGTAACCGCCTTCGCCCGGCGGTTGGTGCCCGGCTATCCGGCGGTCAAACTGGTGGCGCAGGATTACCGCTTGTTTCCCAACGTCAGCCTGCGGGCCAACATCTGTTACGCCCTGCGCGAATACAGCCGGGAGTACCAGGCATTTCGCGTCGATCAACTGCTTGAACTGACCGATTTGCTCCTCGTGGCCGACCGGCTACCCCGGCAGGTATCGGGCGGCGAGCAGCAACGGGCCGCCATTGCCCGCGCGTTGGCCGAACGCCCCCGCCTGTTGCTCCTCGACGAACCCTTCAGCCACCTCGATGCGCTGCACAAGCAAACGCTTCGGCAGAACATTCTCGCGCTGGTTCACACCGAAGGCATCGGTTGCATCATCGTGACCCACGATTTGCTCGACGCCCTGACCACCGCCGAAACCATCGGCGTACTGCGGAAGGGCCGGTTGCTGCAACTGACAACGCCGAGCCAACTGCTCCTTTCGCCCGCTGATGCGTATGTGAAGGCGCTGGTTGAGAGTGGATTGGCGGTTGTGAGTGCGGTTCGGGCTTTGCAACGGGGGTAAGAACCGACGGAGAAAAGTGGAATAATTAGACCTCCTGCAGTAACTCGCAAGTGCCGTCACTCGCCAGAAGCAAGCGACAGCGGGTGAATAAGAACATTTTCCCTCATTCAAAATCCATTCCTTCTCTCATCAATACTCTTGGCTCAACGGATGAACCATCAACTCATCAATCACGACGTGGGCTGGAGCCGATAACACAAAATGAATCGTATCGGCCATGTTTTCACTCGTCAACCAATCGGCGTGTTTGGCGTCGCCCTGGGGCAAGGCGTGAAAATGCGTATCGACC
>JAJAZB010000415.1 GCA_026785975.1 Cytophagaceae bacterium
CCGTCCAGCCGTCGCAGAGGTTGGACAATCGGAGTGAACGGCAGTTGCAAACTGCCAAAAAGGTAGGCACAAGTTACGCTACGCTAAACTTGCGCCAGACAGGGCAATTATAAAATCAGAGTTCTTTGCGGCGAACCTCTAAAACCATTCTCTTATGTCAACACCAACTACCGATTTGAAGAAATGGGATTTTGGCTTTCTCTTGCCGACCATCTTGATTGATGCGCAGAAAGTCACTTGGAAAGTGGCAGGCAGCACGGGAACCTTGCCCACGGCGGCAGTGACGGGATTTCAGTACGACACCGGCCTTTTAACGGCCAAACTCATTATCCTTTCGAGTGGGTCGGAGAAGAAAGAGTTGGCCATTCACAAAAAGCCAGAGAGTAAGCAGATAATTGACGAAATGAATACCTACCTGCTTGAGATGAAAAAGGCAGCCCAGCCCGCACCACATCAAGTATTTGCGCCGGTTTCAACGGCAGATGAGTTGATTAAGCTAAAGGGCCTGCTTGATGTGGGCGTACTGACTCCCGAAGAGTTTGCGGAACAAAAGGCTAAACTGATTGGCAGTAAGCCAACACCTCCACCCGCAGTTCCGCCGAATAACCCGTTACCTCAACAGCATGGCGCACCTCCGCCACCACCCCGCCCTGAAAAGCGGAACGCAACCGTACCTTCTCCGCCCGACACTAAATCACTAAAAATCATCGGTACTGTTCTGGCCGTGTTTTGTGTTTTGGGGCTAATCGTGTTCACGATTGAAAGCCTCAAGCCGGAACCCAAAAACGAGACAACAGGAATTGGCAGCGATACGGCTGCATTCATACCACCGCCACCGCAAATGGAAATCGTTAATATCAGCACCTCGGATATTGGCAATTACGTCAACCAAAACGTCCTGATGACGGGTAAGGATTACTCAAGGGAGAGCGTCAGCCACATGGCCGATGAGGAGGTTGGTCGGCGGTGTCGCTCCAAACCTTGCAATGTGATTAACATCTGGAAAGATCGGCTTGCTTACGCGTTGGAGGGCGAATACCAAAGTATGAAAGGAACCGCTTCCGAGGCTCAGTTGGGCAGGTTTAAGAAAAAGCACTGGGTGTTTATTTGCGAAAACTACCTCGGCACCTACTACGCCACGGTTGGGGAGTTTCAGTATTATCCTTACGTTGATTCGGAATACCGCAAGTATGGCGGCAAAATGACTAAATGACTAAAAACCCTAAATCTATTTCTATGAACCAGGACTCGCCTCCACACCGACTGGCGCGAGTCTGCGTAACTGACTCGTTCAAGTCTGTGACTTGGACGCTATATTTTGGCGGTTTACAACTGCCGCCAGCCTACGCGATACTGTAATAGCCTCTGAAACTGCCATTTATTGTCAGGTCAAGCCCTCCTACTCCTCCAACAAAGCCCGAATATCCGCCACCAGCCGCTCAGTTTCCAATGCTTGTGTGCCTTTGTATAGCCCGCGCAGTCGACCGCTGCGATCGACGAGGACGAGGTGTTCGGTGTGGAGAAACTGGCTTGAATCTTTCGTAAAACCGGGGGTTTCCTCGGCAAAATACGAGCGCCGGGCCAGGTTGTAAATCGAGGCTTTTGGGCCGGTGAGCAAGTGCCACTTTCCTGGTTTTACGTCGTGGGTCTGCGCGTACTGCCGCAACTGCGCCACCGAATCGGCCCAGGGCATCACGCTGAACGACAGCAACAGCACGTCGGGCTGGTCGGCGAAGGCGGTTTGTACCTGGTTGAAAGCGTCGGTCAGCTTGGGACACGTGGCGGGGCAGCGGGTAAACATGAAATTGGCCACGTGGATTTTGCCCCGCACGGCCTGCTCGGTCACGACCGCCCCCGCCTGGTTGTTGAGCCGAAACGCCCCGACCGTGTGGGCAATTTGCGGAGCAGCCTCTTCGGAATTGGCAAACCATTGGGGCGTAAAATCGGGCGTGCCGTAGTACGGCACCTCCGGCTCGGCGGACGGTCGACAGCCCAGCAACCCGAGTAGAAGGACCAGACTAAAACGAAACGCGGGACGTCGCATTGACACAGGGGTTTTGGCCCGTGAGGCCGTAATTCCGACCGTTGCGGACTTCATAATTGGCCAGCAATCGCCCGTTGGGTTGCCAGAGAATTTGCCGCCCGGCTTCGTGGCCTTCGGCGTAGTGTTTGCGTTGCGCGGGCGTACCGTCGGCAAACCAGCTTTCCGACGGGCCTTCCATCAAATCATCGGCGTAGGCGTGTCGAAACCGCCGCTGCCCACTCGCCCACCAGCCCTGATGAAGGCCTACCCGCCGCCCGGCTTCGTAGGTTCGCTCCTCGGATTTCCGGCGGTTGGGGTGCCAGACCTGTGCCGTGCCCTGAAGTTTCCCCGCCCGAAACGGCTCCACCGACAGCGTGTCGCCGTTGGAGTAGAACGCGACGACCACGCCCGTCAGCGGCGTCTGCTGGTAGAGCAGCACCGGCCCGGCCTGACGGAGGGCCGGGTCATCCTGCCGCACAAAACGTTGGGTTGTATCGGCGGCTGGCCCCGCCTGGCACGCGGCCAGGAGCAGACCGAGCAGCCCGATTTTACTGACTAACCGTGCCGGGAGTGCCATAAAAACCGCTGCCGTTGAGGTACGGATCGGCATCCGTGATGTGGTAGTGGTAAATGCCGTCTGGGTAGTCGGCGGTTTTGCCAACGTGCCCGTGGTACTTGTCGAGGTCGGTGTTGGTAATGGTTTTGCCGTTCTCCTGCGGGCCGTACACCGGGAAACCGTCGAGCAAAAAGCCCAGCAGTGCGTCCTTACCCACTTTTTTGGTCAAATACGTCGGCTCCACGTGATAGTGGTACTGGCCCTGCTGCTGCGGGTGCCCGCCGTACTGGTCGAAGCCCAGAATTTCCATCGTCAACGCACTCCGCCCCGCCGCGTACTGGTTGAAAAACACCACGCCGTTGATGGACACGCCGATGGGGCCGAGGGGCGTTTCCTGCTTGGTGGTGGCTTCTTTGGGGGTACGGGGCAGGCGAAACACCAGGTTTTGCTGGGTAATGGTATTCGGGTTGGCGGCGAAAGTACCCGTGCCGTTGTAAGCTTCGTACTGCGTACTTTCCCACTTCGTGCCCTTGAAATACGGGCTTTTGTGGTCGGGAACGTTGGTAGTTCTCACCACGATGTAATCACCCTCGACGTACACATTGCTGGCACCGTAGAGTTTTTTGTACACGACGGGTACGTCGGTGCTGGTGGTGGTCGTCGTGGTCGTTGGTGTGGGGTCATCGTCACTTTTGGAACAGGCCAGGTACAACACCACGAGGCCCAGGCTGAGGCCGAAGCGGAGGAACGGCGAACGGTTCATAAAAAAGATAGATTTGGTGAAACTCGCAGGATTAGACGTTTTTACTCATCGCTTTCCTTCGGGCGGTGGCCCTTTTTTTTCGGCGGGTAAAATCAGCCGGAGCAATTCCGGCACGAGCGCCGCGAACCGGGGCCGCTGTTCGGCGGTGCAGAGGGCTTTTAAGTCCTCGAAATGCGCAAACGTCACGGCGGCTTTTTGGGCCTGGATGCTTCCCAAAACGCGTTCGAGCGAATCCCGACGGGCGGGCAGCGCGGGGCCGTCGAGCAGGTGAAAATACTGCGCGGAGGTTTCAGCGTAAGTGGCTTCGAGGCGAGTCACCGCTTGGTGGTGTTCGCGCTTGAGGCGGTCAAACTGCTGCCGTTGCGCGGCGTCGAGGCCCAGTGTTTCGACGATAAGCCGGTCGGCCCGGCGCGGCCCCTCGTGCGGTGGGCGGTGCGGGCGGTTCAAGACCATAAAGCCCAACGTGGCGAGATTGAGTAGGGCCAGTAGCCCGACGGCCCACAGCAGCAAAGTTTCTTTTTTCATGTCAGTACAGTCGGTAATTGGCCGTGGAAAGCTGGTAGTCAGTGGTATCCGTTTGGCGGTCAGTTGAGTCAGACTGGCTGCGCAACGCCAGCACGTTAATCAGACTCAGCAGCGCCAACCCGGCCAGTGTGAGCCGCAGGGCCACCGGCGAAACGTGGACGTTCCCGCACTGTCCGATCCGATTCACGAGCCGTGCTTCGATTCGGGTGAACAAAAACAGGTTGGGTTCGGCCCGTTGCAGGCCCTTCAGGGGATCGAGGAGATCGTCGTCGTTCATGGGTTGGGGTTTCGGGAGTTAGACGTTTTCTACTTTCAGTTCCTGCGGTCGGGGTCCCAATTTTCTAAGCGCTTGCGCAAATTGGCTTTGGCGCGTTGCAACAGCGACTCGACGGCTTTCCGCGAAAGACCCATCACCTCGGCCACTTCGGCCTGGGGGAGTTCTTCAACGTAACTCAGGATAAACGCGGTTTGCTGCGCTTCGGGCAAGTGCCGAATGGCCCCGAACAACCGTCGGGCCGCGTCCTGTCGTTCGAGCAATACGCCGGGGTGGTCGAAGTCGGGTGGGTCGTGCAGGAGTTCGCCGGTTTCACTGGAAAACAGACTTTTCAAGACCGCAAAGCGTTTTTGCCGTTTCTGGTACCGCAAAAAATCCAACGCTCTGTTGACGGCAATCCGGTACACCCAAGTGCTGACCGCCGCGTTTCCCGCAAACCGCTGGGCCGACTGGTGAACCTCCACGAACACGTCCTGGGTAAGTTCTTCGGCCTCGGAGCGGCTTTGCACGTAGCTCAGGATCGTGTTGAACACCCGCGCCTTGTACCGTTCGTAAAACGCCCGGAACGCCGCCGGATCATGGCGGAAATCGGGGAGCGAAGCGGGATCGGTTGAGGGCAAGGAGTGGTGGGATTTGGGGGCAAAGCAAAGGTTTTTTTTAAGCCGATTCTCGTTTACCTTTAGAATCAGAATCGATTTGCCAAAATTGCCATGAACGAACTGGTTTTCACCGTGGCTCCCAACAAGCACATCGTCACGCAGGGCGATACCCTGGAGGAATTACGGGCGATGATTATGGATGCCATCGACTGCCACTTTTTTGATGAACCCGCCAACAAGCCCCAAACGGCTCACGTTATTCGAGGTGTGTCACCTCGAACTGCAAATAATCGTCGCGGACGCCGCGCGGTTCTCTGAACGCACATTGGCCCCGAATACTCGGACGGTACGCCGCGCGGGCCTGCCAATCACAGATTGGCATTTATTCAGCGTTCCAAGTGTGAACAACTTGGCGACTCGGTATACTTTCTCAACGGTAAAAGTCCGTTCGCAGGAGTTTGCTACTTTGCCCACAGCTAATCTGTTTTTTAAAGTTATCCCTCCATGAAATTCATCCCCCCACCACTTCTACCATTTCTACAATCGGGGAATCGCCCGCCCGCCTATTTTTTTCAATCACGAAAACTATCTGTATTTCCTGCGCCGATTTCGGACGCACGTGGCCCCGCATTGCGAAGTCATCAACTACGTGCTGATGCCGAATCATTTTCATTTTACGCTTTTCGTGGACGAGCGTGTACTAAAACAAGTCAAGGTGGGCAATGTTGTGCAGAGTGTGCTCTCGGCGGGAGTTCAACGCTGGCTGAGTGGCCATGCGAAAGGAATCAACGTGCAGCAAAATCGAACCGGATCTTTGTTCACCCAAAACACCAGGGCGAAACTCCTGGCTGGCCCCGAGTACCTCCGCACGTGCTTCCACTACCTTCATCAGAATCCGTGGAAAGCCAACCTTGTTTCGTTGATGGAGCAATGGCCGTATTCTTCATTCAGCGACTACGCGGGCCTGCGGGCAGGTAGTTTGAGTAATCAGGTCTTGGCCCGGCAACTCGTTGAAATCAATTTTGATCGGTTTTATCAGGAATCGTATGAATCCATCAATCCTGATTTACTCCGGGGGATCTGGTAGCCCAGTCCGTGTGCCCACGCTGTACGTGGCACACGTTGTATTTAAATTTTCCGTATCATTCATTCAACGTGTGCCACGCACGGCGTGGGCACACGGTCAAACGATTTTTTCCGCCGATTTCCAGATGCTTTCGTCGTAGGCGATGCCCAGGCCGGGCGTTTGGGGAATGGTCATGCGGCCGTTTTGCACCCGAATGGCGGGCGTAAACCAGGTACCGGTGGCTTCGCCGGGGTCGAGCACAAATTCCTGCAGGCCGTACAGGTTGGGCACCACGGCGGCAAAATGCCAGAACGGGGCGATGAGCGGGTCGGCTTTGGGCGTGTGCGGGGCGATGGTTTTGCCCTGGGCCTCGGCGATTTTGGCCACCTGTAGGGCGCGGGCTAAGCCGCCGTTGTAAAATAAATCGGGTTGGAGTACGTCGTACACGCCGGTTTGGGCCAGGCGCTGAAATTTGTACAGGCTGGTGTCCTGCTCGCCACCCGCCAGTTTCAGCTTCGTCAGGGCTTGGTTGACGATCCGCAGGCCGTCCTCGTCCTCAAAATTGCAGGGTTCTTCAAAAATCGCCACGCCGTGGTCTTCGAGTAACCGGCCAATTTCAACGCCTTCTTTGGCCGTGTAGGAGCCGTTGGCGTCGGCGTAAATTGTGATGGCATCGCCAAACATTTTGCGGGCCAGGGGCACCAGGCGACGGGTTCGGGCGTCGTCGTCGGGGGTGTTGCGCATCCGACCTCCCACTTTGATTTTCACGCCCGTTGCGCCAGTCACGGCCAGTTTTTTCTGCATTTGTTCAAACACCAGCGCCGGGTCGCTGGCCCGGTCGAAGTCCGAGACGTACACGGGGTAGTCGCGGCGCAGGGATTCGCCCAGCAGTTGGCAAACGGGCTGGCGGGCGGTTTGCCCAATCAGATCCCAGCAGGCGATTTCCACCGAGCCGATGCAGTTCCAGAGCGGCATTCCGGCGTACTTGTAGTTGGAATTGAGCCGGTAGGCGTTGTCGGTGAGTTGGCGCAAATCGCGGGCGTCTTTCCCAACGAAGTGCGGTAAAACCAATCCCCGCAGCAACGAGGTCAGGTGCGGCATCCGGTCGTTGCACTGGGCAATTCCGCGCTCACCGTTTTGGCCCGTCACCACCAGCAAGAACTCGCCCTGGGTGCGCAATAACTCGACCGAACGAATCAACAGCGGGTCGGGCAGGCGTTTGGTGAGGTCGGGAAAGGGCCAGGCGGGAAACGGTTCGGCCTGCCGATAGCCCACCGGCCGGGCACCCAGCGGCGCAACGATGGCCGCGAGGGCCGCTGCTCCGCCGAGGGTTTTGAGGAATTGGGTGCGATTCATGCCTGGAAAAGAGGTTCAGGATGAAAGATAGTCGGTTTCTGCCGGGTTTTCTCTGCCCGAACAACCGGCAGGCAGGGCTTTAATATTCCTGATTCTGTGCGGTACGGCCAAAAGATGGTTGTTGAAATAGGGGTGCGGTAGAGTTCATCCTACCAATCGGCGCGGCAACTCAACGGGTTTCATTCGCTACGCAGGCTTTTAACGGGGTTTATCAACGCCGCTTTGATGCTTTGAAAACTGACGGTTGGCAACGTAATGGTCACTGCACCCGTGCCCGCCGCCGCAAAAATCCACCAGGAAATCTCGGTGCGGTATTGGTAGTGCTGAAGCCAGTCGTTCAGGAAGTACCAGGCTGTGGGCGTAGCGATGCCGAAGGCAGTCAAGACCAACAACAGAAGTCTTTCGAGAGCAAACTCCACAGATTGAAGACCGTTGCCCCCAGCACTTTGCGCACCCCAATTTCTTTGGTGCGTTGCCTCAGGAACCGGCTACGCCCAAAACGGGACTACTGTTTTTTGACCGCTCCAAATTTACCCGATCCGTCGAAATAGACGTAGTATTTTGCTCCGGAGTGTTTGATGAGCACGTAGTACGCCGTTACCGTGCCATTGGTTTTTGACGCTGTGGCTTCGACGAATTCGTAGCCGGGATAGGTGGTGTCGAGGTACGTGAGAATCACCGCCGGGAGTTGATTTTTCAGCAATATACTCGACGTCGATTTCGTGTCGGGCGTCGTGTACGACTTCAGCAGTACGCCTTGGGCATCGAAGTAAAAGTGATGAATTAAATTGTCTTTGGTGGCGGCCACTTCGTAATAACTACCCGCGCTACTACTCACCGCGAGGGCACTCTGAAACACGTAGCCAGCGAGTGCCTTTTTGATCGCTGCGGGCAAATCATCAAACTTAACCGAGTAGGTCTTGGCCGTTGTTGCGGTGGAAACAGCACCGGTTTCGACGGCCAGGGTGAGCTTTCCGCTGGCATCAAACAAAAGCGTTTGTGTTTTCTGGCCGTTGGTAATCAGCACTTTGTACTGAGTTGGAGTCCCCGTCGACTGGGCAAATACGTCAACTTTGTACCCCGGATAGTTTTGGGCCAGGTAAGCCAGAATGGTTGCGGGCAACTCGTTGGTTTGGCCAATCTTCAGGGCCTCAAGAATCTGGCCCGATTGGGAAATAACCACTTCGTGGGGTTGTCGTTGCAAGTTGAAGTTGGAACCCCAAACGACGTTCTTCTCCACCGGGTAAAACTTCACCTCGGTGGCGGCGGGAAACGCTGTTTTAATGGCATTCACCACGGCAGCGGGCACCAGCGGGTCGCCCGCTTGCGGGTCGACGTCCGGCCGGGTCCGGTCGCAGGAAGCAAAGGTAAGTGTGAGCGCTACCACCGTAGCCCAGGGGGCTATTTTCATGGTTGTTTTTGGTAAAACAGTGAACGGAATTTACTGACTCGGGTCGGCATTTCATAGGCAGAGACAAGACGAAAGCCCCAAAAGGTTGCACGGGTTCGTAAAGAAATACTGATTTTAACGAAAAACCTAAGTAGTTGTAGGTAAATATTCGACACTTTTTTTACCTTTGTGAATGAGATACATTGAAGCATTATCAGACGACGAAAAAACCACTCTCTTCGAGTGCCAAAGAAACCATAAAAAG
>JAJAZB010000416.1 GCA_026785975.1 Cytophagaceae bacterium
CCGCAGTGGGCGGATGCAAAAACAGAAATTAGCTACGAAGACCGCTGGAGTGCTTTTCTTTTACTAAATAACAGCCCGGATCGGTTTATGCTAATTCCATACTGTTACCGTAACGCCCAGGGTGAGTGGGCAAATAAAGATTTGAGGGGTATTATTTTAATAGATAGGCAGCGAGTCATCGAATTATTGGGGGTAGATAGGGGTGTTAATTACTGGCGTGGTCTTTCGTCGGAGAATCAGGTTAGACTGCTATTAAAAAAATCAGAAACTCTAGTTTAATAACTCATGCCAACTGCTGTTTCACTCTTTTCAGGATGTGGAGGATTTGATTTGGGGGTTACTCGGGCAGGTGCCGACGTAATTTGGGCCAACGATATTGATGCCTCCGCCGCCGGTGCCTACCAGTCCATTTTTCCCAATACAGAGTTCGTGTTGGGAAAAATTCAGAACATCAAAACGTTTCCCCAAGCGGATATTTTGATTGGCTGTTATCCGTGCACAGGCTTTAGTGGTGCAGCCCGACGGCGCTGGAAAACCCGTGAAAGCCGCAGCCTGATCGATAACAAAACGAATTTTTGATTTTCTGATTTTCTGCGAGCACTCGACATCGTAAAACCGAAGGTGTTTTTCATTGAAAACGTATTCGGGATGCGCTCAGCGGAGGGTGGCTATTTTTACCGAGCACAGCTTGCAAGTTTTAAAGAGCGTGGCTTCAAGACGACGGTGCTACCGCTGAACGCCGCTGAGTTTGGTGTGCCGCAATCTCGCAAGAGAATCTTCATTGTAGGTATCAGCGAACAGTACCAGGATTTAACTTGTGAGTTGCCCGTGGCGGGTGAGGTTTGTCAAAAGAATTTAATTGATGTTATCCACCACTTGCCGGAATGGCCAGAGGGGGAATTTTTTGATAAACAGTTCCACGGGCACTACCTGACCCGCAACCGCAAGCGGGCTTGGGATCAACCCAGTTTTACGATTGTAGCCGACGGAAACCACGTGCCCCTGCACCCGATGGGTGAGCCTATGATTTATGTTGGCAAAGATACATGGGCATTACAGGGCAAGCTAAATCGCCGTCTGTCTTGGCGGGAGTGCGCACTGCTCCAGGATTTACCCAGCGAAATGGAAATTCAAGGTACTTTGCTGGATAAGTATCGAGTGGTGGGTAATTCCGTCCCCCCTACAATGGCGAAAGTTGTTACTCAGCCCATTATAAATCAATTGTGAAGTGATTGAAATTCGCGCCGTCCTTTGGTTTACGTTCAGAGAAGAAAACCGAAGTGCGGGGATATGCCAGCCGCCAAACCTTTATCTTCAGCCGAAAAAGCGCATTTTCGCCAGAAAATTCTATGTATGCCTTTCCTCATCCTCGACCTTGAAATGACCGGTACCGATCCGGGTTGGCACGAAATCATCCAACTCGGGGCGGTTCTCTGCGACGACAACTGGCTGGAACTCGGTCAGCACCTGACCAACGTGTATCCTGAAAACAAAGAAGCCTTCACCCAATCGGCGGTGAAGGTACACGGCCTGACGCTCGGCGACCTCGATGACGCGCCGATGATTTACGACGTGCTGCCCGAATTTGAAACCTGGATTTTAGGAAAACTTAGCCGCAAACCGGGTGCTTTCGACAATACGCAGGTACTCCGCGATGTCATCATTGGCGGGCAGAGTGTCATCAACGACATCAACTTCCTGCGCTTCGCTTACCGCGACGAAAAAATGAAATGGCCTTTTTCAAACGTCCTGCTCGATTTGCACACGCTGGCCTATTTTGTGTTTGACATCCTCCGGCAAAACGGCCAGAAAACGCCCCGTTCGTTGAGCCTCGGCGCCATCGCGGAGTACTTTGGGTTTGTTCGGGAAGGAGATTTGCACAATGCCCTCGAAGATGCCGTGCTCACCGCGAAGTGCTTTCGCGAAGTCATGAAATTGGGTCGAGGGTTTCGGTTGGCGTGAGTTGAAAAGCAAAACCGCCCCTCCCGAGTACTCGGGATCGGGGCGGTTTTGTTGGTTTGGTAGGTTAAAATAGCTAAACGTCCTAACGCGAATACCTTGTGGTGGGGAGGGCCGTAGACGCGTTGTTTTTAATGGTGGGGTGCAGTCTGTCGGCAAACGACCGTCAGAACTGTGAGCAAGTTAAGCTAATTAGTTGAATATACGTCTACTGACCGGAACCGGTTTGTTGCCGCGACAAACGCTCCGGCTTGGTGGTCTGCCTGCCGTTTAAGAACACCTTGAAAATTCCTTATTCCTGGTAGTGGAACTAAACAGTTGATGTGGCAGCAATTCACTTGTTAAAAAACGCATATTTTATTAGCACGCTATAAATTAACACAGGAACAAACACACAAAAAACTACCGAGGCTACAATATAATTCATACCTAAACTTTGAAATAAATTCAAAAACCTAACTGATTCTTTGAATAGATAGTCTGAAAATAATTGAAAATTTTTGATCAGAATAAATGATGTTCCACAAATTATTAGAAAAGCAATTGTCACGTAATATTTTTTTAATAATTAGATCGAGTAATACTGATTCCGTTTGGTCGTGTAATATTTTATTAAAATACAAATCACTGATTATCAACAAGTTACGAACATATAAAATACGACATGATTAAACGAAATTAGTATAATAATGCCCATGTTAATGGAATGAGAAAGTAATACAAAATGATATACTCTACCCGAAGATTTTTATAAAATGTTGATTATAAGCCAATTGAATAATAGCCCATCGAATAAATGAATCTATAC
>JAJAZB010000417.1 GCA_026785975.1 Cytophagaceae bacterium
ATCATAGCACTGGGCCACATCTAAGAGCTTGTGTAATTGAATGAGCATAAGAGCGTTTTTTGGGTAAAACTATCCAAACTAACTATCAGTCCGACATTAGGTATGAGCCATAAAGATTTGACAACTTTTCAAAAGTTGTCAAATCTCTGGTGACCATACCCTCCAAGCGTGTCTTCCTCAAAATCTGAATGCTCCTACGATGCATCCAGGATGAAGCGGCCTAAACCCCCAAAATCCCCTTCAACGTCGCCGCATTCCGCACAGCGTTGCCGCCGCCGTCGTTGTTGAAGTATACGAAAACCTCCCGGCCCGAATAGCTCCACTCCCGGATGCGGTCGGCCCACCAGCGTAAGTCATCGTCCGAGTAAGAACCCCCGTACAAACCGTGCTGATCCGGGCCGTGCAACCGCACGTACACAAAACTGGCCGTGGCCCGCAGAATGCAGGGCAAATGCGCTCCGCTCATGATGCAATACGCGGCGTTGTGCCGTTCGAGCAACTGAAACGTGGCTTCCTGGTGCCAGCTTGGGTGGCGAAACTCAACCGTCACGCGAAGTCCCCACGGCACTTGGGCCAGAAAATACGCCAGGCGGTCGTAATCAAATTCCATTTTGGGCGAAAGCCGCACGAGCAGCACCCCAAACCGATCACCCAAACGGCGGAGGCTGCCCGCAATTCGGATTAGCCAGCGCTCGGGGCCATATAAACGTTGCACGTGCGTGAGCAGACTTGGGGCTTTGACACTCAGCACAAAACCGCTCGGTAAACGAGCCTTCCAACTCGCAAAAGCTGCTTCTTTGGGCCAGCGGTAATAGCTGCTGTTGAGTTCAGTGGTGCAGTAGTGCCAGAGGTAATGGTCGAGGCGTTCGTGCGGTGGGATGCCGTGCGGGTAGAGTACGCTGTGCCAGTGGTCATAACTCCAGCCGGAGGTGCCAATATGAATAGACATCAATCAAAAAGGAAAAAAGTGCAAGTTCCGATTTAAAAAACCGTCTGCGCCGTAACTTGGCGGGCTATTTCGGGATTCGTTTCGTAGGAAACGTAAACGTCCGGCTTTTACAGCGCAGGTCGCCTAACATCATCGGCTGGTCTTGCAATTCGTTAGGGAAGTCGGTTTGAATTTTATGTTCAGAAATCTTCCGTCAATTTTGTGCGGATGGATTCAACAGTCACCGGAAAATGAGCCTGATTCATGTTTTTTATGAACTGATAAAAAATTCTGCTACCCAGCAGGAGCAGCAATGGTTAACGACCAAAACCGCTGCCAGTACCCCGGCGCTATTGGCGGCTTTCGTGGCGACGCCCCGATTCATTGGTCGCCACGCCATTCAAATCACCGAAAAAAACCGTTCTGAACTAGCTGATCTGGTACCAGATTGGCCAATAGAATCCTGGACGCTCGACCGGCTATGCCGTGTGTTTTTGTTGCTTTATCTGGAGTCGCACGATAAAACGGCCTACATCCGAAGCATCGAAACCCTGTTTGATACCGCCGAACTTCAGGAACTGGTCGCCTTGTATTCGGCGTTGCCGGTACTGGCCTACCCCGAGCATTGGGTGTTTCGGGCCACGGAGGCCGTGCGCTCCAACATGGGGCCGGTTTTTGATGCCGTTGCGCTGGGCAATCCGTACCCGGCGGCCCACTTTTCGGAAGCCGCCTGGAATCAATTGGTGCTGAAGTGCATTTTCAACGACAAGCCCATCCACCGGATTGTCGGGCTGGATCAACGGGCCAATCAGCAACTGGCCGACAACCTGTCCGATTTTGCCCATGAGCGTTGGGCGGCCGGGCGGCAGGTTCCGCCCCAGGTTTGGCGATTGGTGAGTAAATTTATGAATGAAACGCTTTTTGAGGATATCAAAGCGTTGTTCAGTTCACCCGTGCTGCCCAACCAACAGGCCGCCGCACTGGTCAGCGCAGAAATGGATTACGAGCCAGCCCATCAAGGACTTGGGGCGTATCCCGACTGGAAAAAAGCGATAAGAGACGGAGCGCTGAGTTGGCAAATGCTTGAATCTTAATTTGTTCCGAGAAAAATGACCGATACGTTACCTCTAAACCCGTCCCACGCGGCGGATAGCCTACCGACATCCGTCGAGGCGGAGCAAGGGCAGCCCGACTTCAGGTCGTACATCAAGGGCATGACGTTTTTTGACCCGCACGTCCACATGACCTCCCGCACCACCGACGATTACCAGGCGATGGCCGATGCGGGGATTGTGGCGCTGATCGAACCGGCCTTCTGGCTGGGTCAACCCCGCACGGGACTGGCTACGTTCAAAGATTATTACAGCAGTCTGGTGGGCTGGGAGCGGTTCCGGTCGTCGCAATTCGGCATTAAGCACTACTGCACCATCGGCCTGAACTCCCGCGAAGCCAACAACGAAGCCCTGGCCGAACAGGTGATGGAAATTCTGCCGCTGTTTCTGTACAAAGAAGGCGTCGTTGGAGTGGGGGAAATCGGCTTTGACGACCAAACCGCCGCCGAAGAAAAATATTACCGCCTGCAACTGGAATTGGCGAAGGAGGCCAATTTGCCCGTGCAGATTCACACGCCGCACCGGAACAAAAAACTCGGTACCGAACGCAGCATGGCCATCGCGCTCGAACACGGGCTTGACCCTAGCATGGTCATCGTGGACCATAACAACGAAGAGACGGTGAAGAGTGTGTTGAACCAGGGTTTTTGGACGGCATTTACGATTTATCCGTTTACTAAAATGGGCAACGAACGCATGGTCGAAGTGGTCAGGCAGTACGGCCCGGAACGAATTATGGTCAACTCCGCCGCCGACTGGGGGATCAGCGATCCGCTGGCCGTGCCCAAAACGGCGGCGTTGATGCACCTGAAAGGCATTCCCGAAGCCCACATCCGGCTGGTGACGTACCAGAATGCCATCGATGCGTTTGCCCGCAGTGGCCAAATCAATACCGCCGATTTTACCGACGTGCTGCCCATTGACCAGAGCCAGACGTTCAACGGAAATACGGTGTTGCGGGGCGGACAACAACCCCGGATCGATAAAAATGACCTAATCATTCGCTAAACTTTGACCATTAAACCGTACCTGCAATTGATGCGCCCGGCCAATCTGGTGACGGCCATCGCCGATGTGTTGGCGGGCGTCGCGATTGCCGGAATTGCCTCAGAGTCGATGCCGACAGACGGCCGGGGTGTGGGTTTGCTGATGCTCTCGACGGTGGGGCTTTACGGCGGCGGCGTCGTGTTCAACGACGTGTTCGATGCCGACCTCGATGCGGTCGAGCGACCAGAGCGCCCCATTCCAAGCGGACGTGTAACGCGGGCAAGCGCGGCCTGGCTGGGGGGGATTTTGTTGGGAATCGGGATGCTGGCGGCGGCTTTGCACAGCCAGTTGAGCGGTCTGCTGGCGGTGAGCATTGCGGGGCTGGCGCTGGTGTACGACCGGTTTGGCAAACATCACCCAATCATCGGCCCCGTCAACATGGGCGCATGTCGGGGGGTCAATTTGCTGTTGGGGCTGAGTATCGTTGAAAGCGCCGTTTCGGCCTGGTGGTGGCTGGGGGTCATCCCGGTCATTTATATTGCCGCCGTGACGATGATTAGCCGGGGTGAAGTACACGGGGGCAATCCCGCGACGCTGTACGGGGCCGGGGTGATGTACGCGCTGGTGAGTGGTTGTCAGCTTTGGCTGGCAGTCTGTGCCGATACACTGCTCCTGACGCTTCCCTTCGTGATTCTGCACGGGTATTTAATTTTTAAACCGCTGTTGGTCGCCATTCAAAAACCGATTGGCCCGAACATCGGAAAAGCCGTGAAGGCGGGTGTACTCGCCCTGATTGTGATGGATGCCGCCTGGGTTGGGGTAGCCGGACAGGGGCCGCTGGCCTTGCTGGTCCTTTTATTATTGCCGCTGTCGCTCGGGGTGGCCCGACTTTTTGCGGTGACTTAATTGATGTTTCGCGGGTAGCTACGAACTTTAGTCGTAGAAGACGCTCAGTTCGTAAACTGCCCAAGCGGCTGGATACCTGAAATTGCTGCTGTTTTCTACGAACTGGGCGTTCCCAACTAAAGTTCGTAGCTACCTGCGTAACAGTAAAGATTGATTATTTGCTAATGAACGTCATCCAACAAGTATTCGGAGTGCCTTTTGCTTACCGCGTTTTCTTCACCGAAAACCTGTTCGACACTGGCAATCCAACGGTTCTGACTTTTTTAAACAGCGCTGGCGAACCTGGTTTTCAGAAAAAAATTCTCTTTCTGATCGACTCCGGCGTGGCCGATACGCACCCGTATTTATTCAAAGCAATTCCGGCCTACCTGGCCCAGCTACCCGACCTGACCCTCGTAGCCGAACCGATGGTATTGCCGGGCGGCGAAGGGGTCAAAAATGATCCCGCCTACGTGGAGCAGGTACTCGATGCCGTCGATACCCACGGCATCGACCGGCACTCCTTCGTGGTGGCGATTGGGGGCGGGGCTTTTCTCGACATGGTCGGTTACGCTTCGGCCATCGCCCACCGGGGCGTCAAACACATCCGCATTCCCACGACGGTACTGGCGCAAAATGACTCCGGCGTGGGGGTGAAAAATGGCGTGAATTACCGGGGCAAAAAAAATTTTCTGGGCACCTTTGCCCCGCCCGTGGCCGTGTTCAACGATGCGGCTTTTCTGCCCACCCTCGACGACCGCGACTGGCGCTCGGGCATTGCCGAGGCCCTGAAAGTGGCCCTCATCAAAGACAAATCGTTCTTTGAATGGCTTGAAACCGCTGCCGAGGCATTGGTTCAGCGCGACGCCGCCGCCATGCAGCGCCTCATTTTCCGTTGCGCCCAACTGCACATGGAGCACATTGCCAGCGGCGATCCCTTCGAAACTGGCTCGGCGCGGCCCCTCGATTTTGGCCACTGGGCGGCGCACAAACTGGAGTACCTAACCAATTTTGAACTTCGGCACGGCGAGGCGGTGGCCATTGGCATCGCCCTCGATACTGTCTACTCCCACCTGGCGGGGCTGATTGGCGAGGAGGACGTGCAACGCGTTTTGAACGTTTTCCAACGCGTTGGCTTCGAGTTGTACCATCCGGCGCTGGCCGAAAACGACAAACGAAATCTCTGGAACGGGCTGAATGAATTCCGCGAACACCTCGGCGGACAACTGACGATTACGGTGTTGGAAGCCTTGGGGAAAGGTTTGGAAGTCCACGAAATTGATTTTGATCGCGTGAAGGCTTCCGTCGATTACCTCGAACAACTTTACCAACCCGCCGAATGACAAAAACCGTACACCTGGGGTATTGCAGTAATATTCACCCCGGCGAAACCTGGTCGGATCACGTCGCCATTTTGCAGAAAAGTATTCCTATCGTCAAAGCGAGTGTTAGCCCGGATGCGCCGATGGGCATCGGATTGCGGCTGGCCAATCAGGCCAGTCTGGATATTCTTGAGGCTGGAAACCTGTCGGCTTTTCAACGGTGGCTCTCCGAAAACGACTGCTACGTGTTCACGATGAACGGTTTTCCCTACGGCGGGTTTCACAACGTTCGCGTGAAAGACCAGGTACACGCGCCCGATTGGACCACCCCGGAGCGGACGGCGTACACCATCCGGCTGTTTGGCATTCTGGCCCAACTTCTGCCCGAACATCTCAGCGAAGGTGGTATTTCGACCTCACCCCTTTCGTACCGGTTTTGGTGGAAAACGCCCGAAGCTCTGGAAACCGCTATCCAAACCGCCACACAAAACCTGCTTCTGGTGCTGGACGAGTTGATAAAAATTCGTCGGCAAACGGGCAAAATCCTGCACCTGGACATCGAGCCGGAACCGGATGGTATTCTCGAAAATTCGGACGAATTTATTCAATGGTACCAGAATACGTTGTTGCCGCTGGGCATCAAGCATTTGCAAGAAACCCAGGGTATTCCACCGGAAGAGGCCACCGAACACATCCTGAACCACATTCAGTTGTGCTACGACGTGTGCCACGTGGCCGTGAGTTACGAAGAGCCAAAAATGGTACTCGATAACCTGGCGAAGGCGGGAATCCGGGTGGGCAAAATTCAGATCAGTTCCGCCCTGAAGGTCGATCTTGCCGAGGCCGCCGAGCAGAAAATCGAAGCGCTCAGGAAGTTTGACGAACCCACGTACCTGCATCAGGTCGTGGCCCGCACTCCGGCAGGCACTCTCGATAAATACCCCGATTTGCCCGAAGCTCTGGCGGCTTTTTCGCCCGGCAAACACGTCGAATGGCGCATCCATTTTCACGTGCCCATCTTCCTGGCTACCTACGGAATGCTGGAATCGACGCAGGCGGATATTGTCGACACGCTTCGTTTGCAGCAAAAAACCCCCTTTACTCAACATCTCGAAGCTGAAACTTACACCTGGGGCGTGTTGCCCACCGGGGCACAAGTGCCCCTCGATGAGTCGATTGTGCGGGAAATGCAGTGGGTAAAGGGGATTTTAAAGGAAAAGCGTTGACAACGAGCCTGTTTAAGTTTTCAAATTTGTTCATAAAAACGTGTCTTTGTCATCCTGACGAAGGAAGGATCTGGTTATGGCCCGCCCGTAAAGTCAGCGTTCTTGGTACCCCAACCAGATCCTTCCTAACGTCAGGATGACAAAAAACACCAAAGAGTTGATAACTTTTAAAAAGTTGTCAACTCTTGACATTCCGGGCAAACATATCGCCCGAAAGAAACTATTGTTGGCATGAAAAAAACCGTCGTCATTGATATTGTCGGGCTGAGTACCAGCGTAATCGGCGAACATACGCCCTTTCTGAAGGGGTATTTATCCAGTCATTACCTGACGCCCATCAAGCCCGTACTGCCCGCCGTAACGACGACGACCCAAAGCTGTTACCTGACGGGGAAATTCCCGAACGAACACGGCATCGTGGGCAATGGCTGGTACGACCGCGAGGACAGCGAAGTAAAGTTCTGGAAGCAGTCGAATAAACTCGTCAAAGCCGAAAAAATATGGGAAGCTGCTCGACGGGAAGACCCGGAATTCACCTGCTCGAAGATGTTCTGGTGGTACAATATGTATTCCTCAGCCGATTTCTCGGTGACGCCCCGGCCCCAGTACCACGCCGACGGGGTAAAAATGCCCGACTGCTACACGTATCCGCCCGAATTGCGCGACCAGTTGCAGGGGGCGCTGGGCACGTTTCCGCTGTTCAACTTCTGGGGGCCAAACGCCAACATTAAATCGTCCCGCTGGATTGCCGATGCCTCGATGTGGGTCGATAACGCCCACAACCCGACCCTGACGCTGATTTACCTGCCGCATTTGGATTATTGCCTGCAAAAATTCGGGCCGGATTTCTCGAAGATTGGCAACGAACTGGGCGAGATCGATCAGTTGTGCGAAGAGCTGGTTCGTTTCTACGAAAAAAAAGGCGCGAGCGTCATTCTCCTGTCCGAGTACGGCATCAACCCCGTGAGCCGACCCATTCACATCAACCGGATTCTGCGGGAGGCGGGTCTGATTTCAGTTCGGGTCGAGCAGGGCCTCGAACTGCTCGATACGGGCATTTGCAAAGCCTTCGCCACCGCCGACCACCAAATCGCCCACGTGTACATCAACGACCCGACGGTGACGGAAACGGTGAAACAGGTTTTGGAAAAAACGCCGGGTATTGCTTACGTCCTGGACGAAACGGGTAAGAAAGCCCAGCACCTCGATCACGACCGGGCCGGGGATCTGGTCGCCGTGGCCGAGACCGATAGTTGGTTTACGTACTACTACTGGCTCGACGACCAGAAAGCGCCCGATTACGCCCGTCTGGTCGATATTCACCGGAAGCCCGGCTACGACCCCGTCGAGATGTTTATGGATCCTGCCAACCCGTTGATAAAAGTAAAAGCGGGGTACAAACTTGCCCGGAAACTACTCGGATTCCGGTACCTGATGAACGTTATTCCGCTCGATGCTACGCTGGTAAAAGGCTCGCACGGGGCAGTAGATACCCCGAAAGAGTACTGCCCGATTCTGATTACCGACGAGCCGGTTGGTCAGACGGAAGTGCTGGCCACGGACGTGTACGACGTGATTTGGCGGCATTTGTTTCCGTAAAACCTACTCCCCAGCCGCCAACGCCAGGTACAGCACGACGGCCAGGAATCCCAGAAAAATCAACGGTCCTGCCCAACTGGTTCCACCCTGGCGGCGTAGTTCGGCCTGCGTTTGTTCTTCGTCCAGGTTCAAGGCTCTGACGGCCTCGATCTTCCCCAACGCATGACGGATGTACAGGCGGTTTCCCAGGAAACCAATCGTACTCGCCACGCCCAGGTTGAAGACCGTATTCCAGGTGCTGTTGTTGGCCAGCGCCGGAAAAAGCCAATCTTCCACTTGTTGCTCCAGAATAATCAGGAGCACCGTGATGAAAAACACGGCGTACATTTTTCGATACAGAATCCAGAGAATACCCAGGAAAAACGCCCACATATTGTAGCGATGAATACCATCGCGTAGATCCTGCGTCACGTCGAGGTAGTAGCCGACTTGTGTCCCAAAAAAAGTCCGCAACTGCTCGTCGTTAGTGCTTTGCAACTCGTCTTGCAGTGAAGAATTCACGTGTAAAAAGGAAGGATTTTAGAGTTGTAAAATCGCAAACTCCACCCGGCGGTTCACCTTGCGCTGCTCGTCGGTACCCTTGGCCACGAGGGGCCGCGTGTCGCCGTAGCCCGTGGCCTGAATCCGCTCGGCTTCAATGCCCTTGCGCACCAGATATCTCCGCACTTCGGCAACCCGGTCTTCCGAAAGTTTCAGGTTGGCGGCATGATCCCCGATGACGTCGGTATGACCTTCCAGCCGGATTTCCATCGTCGGGTTGTCGGTCATGAGCGTTACCAGGTTGTCGAGTTCGGCAAAGGAAGCCTTCAGCAAATCGGATTTAGTGGCTTCAAAATAGATGTTTTTTAACGTCACCTTGTCGCCAACGGCCAGAGCGCGAAGCTCAATATTTTTAGTAACCTGTTGTAGCCCAGTGGTTTTTGTTAAGTCAACTATTTCGGTCTGCACCAGATAGCCTTTAGCCGATGCTGTAATCTGATAGACGTAGCCGGGCGTCAATTTCATCCGGTACTCGCCGTTTTGCGGAAAGCTCTGGAGCGAATCAATGACTTTTTTATTGAGCGAATACAGAAAATTCAGCGTCGCGCTAACGGGCTTCCGCGTTTTAACGTCCGATACGATACCGCGCACCAGAACGTCCGTCACCACCGGAACGGGCGCGGGCTTGGCGGGAACCGGCGTTTTCTGCGGCTTGGTTTGAGGAACCGGTTTCGTGCCCGGCTCGGGAGCGCGGGGGCGCGAAGGCGGTGGGGTTGGCGCGGGGTTGCGCACTTTCACATCGTAAAAATTCCAGCAAACGTACTGATCCGAGTCGTTGCACTCAAACAAATCGAAGTGCTCGATACCCGGATCGAGCCGCTCGTAGTAAATCACGAAATCGGCCTCGTCGCCCGGCCTCGTGTCGGTGTACTTTGGGTGGTAGGGAATGCCCTCGGCCCGGACAAATTGGAACGTCCGCGACCCGCCCAGGGCGTACAACTGGCTGGTGGGGTGAAACCCGATTCGTTCCTGACCCGTGTAGATTACTTTCCCGGTGCGGTCGCGTTGCATTCGGTTGCGATTTTCGTAATGCATATACACGATGGTGTACTGGTCCGTCAGTTCGACGCGCTCGATGGAGGTGCCCTTGTCCGTGATGTGGCCGAAATCATTGCCTTCGGCTGGCATCTGATTGCGGTTCGGTTGTTGTTGGGGCTGTCCCCCTGACTGAGGAAAGTTGATGAATCCGCAGGACGATACCAGCGGAATGAGCAGGACTAAAATCCAGTTTTTGGCCACGAATAAAGGGGCAGAACCCGGTTAGTTTGAATTTTGAATGTAAATGAAACGGATTGATTTTTCGTTTAAAAATCAATGTTAAGGTTTCTTAAAAACCACCTCGCCCCTCAAGAACACTTGCCAGTTCTGTTGTAAAACTTCCCCATCGAACACCCGCGCCGGGCGCAGCAAAACAATGGAATCGGTGGTTTACCCGATGGAAACCGTGGGCAAAAGCATTAGCAGCAAGAGGAGTCGGCGCATTCTTCGGGGACAAAAGCGGGCCAAAGATAGGCCGTTTCCCTATCTTTGGCCCTTCGTCCGAACCTTGATTCGCCTTAAAGTCACTGGTGATTGGTCCGCGCGGCGTCCGCACTGGTCATTGAAAATATGCTTTACGAAATCGTCATCGGGCTTGAAGTTCACGCCCAACTTGCCACGGAAAGTAAAATTTTCGCGCCCGATTCGGCGGCGTTCGGCGCCTTGCCCAACCGCCACGTCAGCGCGATCACGCTCGGGCATCCCGGTACGCTGCCCCGCCTCAATCGCCGGGCGGTTGAATTTGCACTAAAAATGGGGCTGGCCTGTGGTTGCGAAATTACCCGCCGAACCATTTTTGACCGGAAAAACTACTTCTACCCCGACTTGCCCAAAGGCTACCAGATTTCGCAGGATAAAGCCCCCATCTGCGTGGGCGGCGAAGTGTGGGTGACGCTCAGATCCGGGGAAGAAAAAGCCCTCGCCCTGCACCACATTCACCTCGAAGAAGACGCCGGAAAATCGATTCATGCCACCGTGGACACGGCCGAAGATGAACCCGATACGCTCCTCGACTACAACCGCGCCGGGACGCCGCTCATCGAAATCGTGACCGATCCCGTCATGCGTTCGGCTGAGGAAGCGGCGGCTTGCCTGACCGAAGTCCGCAAGTTGGTGCGGTACCTGGGCATCTGCGACGGCAACATGGAAGAAGGCTCGTTGCGTTGCGATGCCAACATCTCGGTGCGGCCGTTTGGGCAGGAGGCCCTGGGCACCAAAGTCGAGGTGAAAAACATGAATTCGGTGCGGTTTTTGCAAAAAGCCATTGAGTACGAAGCCAAACGTCAGGTACAAGTCATCGAAAGCGGTGGGCGAATCATTCAGGAAACCCGCACGTTCGACGCGACGACGGGGCGCACCTACGGGATGCGCGAGAAAGAAACCATGAATGATTACCGGTACTTTCCGGAGCCGGACCTGCCGCCCGTGGTCATCTCCGACGCGTGGCTGACGGACATTAGAAATCAGCTTCCCGCGTTGCCCCGACATTTGTTTCAGAAGTTTGTGCGAGACTACGGCCTGCCCGTTTACGACGCGGGAGTACTGACTGAAAGTCGGGAAACGGCGGCGTATTTTGA